>JAPYWX010000154.1 GCA_028276145.1 Spirochaetota bacterium | reverse complement strand
TGCACCTGAGGAGATAGCACTTCTTACGAAGTCGTATCTAAATATAGCAAAAGTTTATAAAAGTCCTGAATTTCTCAATATGGCAAAAAAGCAGTTTGATAAGGATAAGCCATACCTTAAGGAAAGTATTATTACTGAATTATCCAATCAGATAGCGAAGGTTGAGGAGGAAATTAAATGAGTGAGGTTTTGAGTTTTGAGAGAGTAGAGAAGGTGTACAGATTAGATGAAGTTTTGGTTTATGCTTTGAAGGGGATTGATTTTTCAATTCAAAAAGGTGAGTTTACGGCGATTGTTGGTCCTTCGGGTAGTGGTAAAACGACAATATTACATTTGGCGGCTTTACTTGATAGACCTTCTTCAGGCCGAATATTGCTATTCGGTACAGACTCTAAAGAAATATCAAATAAAGAAGCATCGAGGATTAGAAACAAGAAGATAGGTTTTGTTTTCCAGACGTTTAACCTTATACCTGTTCTAACGGTTTATGAGAATATAGAGTACCCTGCTTTGCTTTATCCTGATAATAAGGTGAGTAGGGACAGAATTATGGAGTTAATAGAGAGTGTAGGGCTTAAGGGGCATGAAAACAAGTTTCCTAGTCAGCTTTCTGGTGGGCAGAGACAGAGGGTAGCGATAGCGAGAGCACTTGTTAATAATCCTGAAATAGTTTTTGCTGATGAGCCTACAGCAAACCTTGACCACGAAACAGGCGAACAGATTATAACTCTCATGGAAGAGTTGAACAAGAAGTATGGTACTACTTTTGTGTTTTCAACGCACGACCCAAAAATAATGAAAAGAGCTAGGAGGTTAATAAGAATTGAAGATGGTAAAATAGTCGGAGATGAGTATGTTTCGTGAACTAAAATTTGCATTGAGGAACATATTTAGGCATGGATTTAATAGCTTACTCACCATTGGTGTGATGGCTTTAGGTGTTGTGATAATTACTTTGCTTTCTGGATTCTACGACTGGATGTTTGATTCACTCAAAGATGATATAACAAAAACTGATGGGCATATAATGATTCTTAAAAAAGAAAAAGGTGATTTCATTGATGAAAAAATGCTTGAGAAGATAAATTCTTTAGGGCTTTTTAAAAATATTGTCGCTAGAAGGAGTATATCGGGAGTTGTTGGCTTTGGTGATAAAAGTGCTATATTTTCGGGTATAGCGATAGACCCAGAGAAGGAAACGGTATTCAGAGGAATGAAAGAGAGGTACAAAATAAAGATAGGTAAGATTTTGGCTAATACTTTAGGAGTAAAAGAAGGTGATGAAATATCAGGTTTTACAGGTGAATTTGGATTTTTCTTGAATGTTGAAGAGATTTACAGCACCTTTAGCCCTGAGTTGGACAGGTTTTATTTAGAAGTACCGATTACTAACATCCCCGAGAAGAAGTATACGAGCGTTCATTTGCAGTTGGCTGATATTTCTAAACTAGATTTAGCCTTGAAAAAGTTGAAGGAAATAATTAGTGCTGAAAAGTATGATATAAAATCTTTTAGTGACCCAGGTTCTTATTACATTGCTGTGAAGACTATATATTCCAATAACCTTTGGTTCGTTACGATAGTTATTTTCTTCTTAGTTGCCTTTTCTGTTGGTAGTGTGCTTTTCATGGAGCTAAACGAGAGAGAAAAAGAGATAGGTACTTTGAGGACTTTTGGTGCTAATCCTTTACACATTCATAAGATAGTTTTTTATGAGACATTTGTAATGTCTCTTATTGCTTGGGTTTTTGGGGTAGGTTTGTCTAATGCTATAGGTTATTTTGTTAATGCTTTGGGTGGTATTTACCTTCCCCCGCCACCAACAGTTAGCAAAGGGTTTTATATATTCTTCACCACTGAGCCTAAGTCAATTGTTAATTCTTTGATTGTTGTTTTGCTTTCTTCTGTGATTGTTGGGCAGATACTTTCGTTTTATTTCTCAAGGAGAGAAATTGTTTTACAAATTATGCCTAGGAGGTAAGGTATGAAGAGGATATTGTTAATTTTTGCTTGTTTGATACCTTTCAGTTTGGGGTTTGGTTATGATTGGGAAGAGGTGCTTAAACAAAGTGAGAAGTACAGAGAGTTTTCAAAGGAAGGATTTTCTTTTGATTACCAGCTTAAAGAGGAGGGGAAGAGCCCGCAGCTTTTGAGGGTGTACATAAAACCTAACGACCTTGGCACAGTATTAGTGAAGTTTTTGTCTCCTGCTAACCTTGCCAAGAGACGAATACTTACAACATCCGATGGTATATGGATGTATGATACCGGTATGAGAACACCAATAAGGATAAGTGATTCTCAGCTTCTCTTTGGTCAGGCATCTACGGGGGACATATCAAGGGTTGTCTTTAATATTTACTACTATCCTGTTTCGGGTAGTGTTGAAGATTCTCAAATAAAACTCACTTTGTCAAAGAGAGAGGGGCAGAAGGTTTCCTATCCTAAAGTTATTCTATACTTGGATAAGGAAACTTACAAGCCATTAAAGGCAGAGTTTTTCTCATCGTCTGGTGTAAAGATGAAGACAGTTGTATACGAAGAGTACGGTGAATTTGATGGTAAAGTGCTATTAAAAAAGTTCAGGGTGAAAAATGAGATATCTGGTGATGAGACTACGATAGAGCTTAGTAATTATTCTACCAACACACTACCATTGAGTATGTTTTCTAAGTCAGCACTGGAGAGGATACCGTAATGTTTGAGCTTATGGGGATTAGGAAAGTATTTTTACTTATTATATTCGCATCGCTTATAGCGATGCCTATAAAAGGGTTTTCAGAAGGGGAAAGCGAAAAGCCTTTGAATGTTTCAGGTAGGTGGGAGTTGGGGGTTAAAGTTTACCTCAGGGATGTTGGGGATTCGCCGTTTAATCAAACAAATATTCTTTCAATAAGGACTAATGAAGAGTATCTTTTGAATAGCTTTGAACTAAAAATGAATTTGTATGACTTTTTCTATGGATATGTTAGAACTGAGGGAACATATGGGTTAGAAAAAAACATATTGGCAAACAGTGCTTCTAATAATTTCTTGTCAATCAATGTTTTATTGCCTTATGATGATAACTTTGTTTATTGGACTTTTACTGAGTGGAGG
Source organism: Spirochaetota bacterium (assembly GCA_028276145.1). Classification (GTDB taxonomy): domain Bacteria; phylum Spirochaetota; class Brevinematia; order DTOW01; family DTOW01; genus JAPYWX01. Next base: position 564 of record JAPYWX010000154.1, on the reverse strand, counting down.
GGAGAGTTTAATATTTACGGTGTGTTTTTGGGGCTTGGTAGGACATTGTTTTCTCCTTCTCCTGCAAGGGTTTTTAAGATTGTTAATTTCCAAAACGAAGTTTTTGGTGATAATAAATTACAAGTTTGGCTAAATTGGGATATGGGGGATTATTTTGTTAAACTTTCCTATGCACCTAGGGACAAGGATATTCCTAAATTCTTTGAGTATTCAACAAATTCTCTTGAAGGCGAAGACATGGTTTACCTTGAACTTGGCGGGATGATAAGCACTTTTGAAGTTGGTTTGAATGGTTTTTGGGATACGAACTTTGGTGTTGGGTTTTGGAGTGAGACTTCTTTAGGTGAGAGGGCAACTTTGTATTCTCAATTTTCAGCAATGGACAAAGCATGGATATTGAAGCCTGATTTAGAGAATAAGAGTTTTAATCTCTCAAAACCGAAGGATTTTGACATTACATACAAATTTTCTTTAGGGGGTAGTTATCATTTACCGGAGTTGTTTGGTACTCTATATCTAGAGTGGGTGTATAACTTTGGTGGGCTTAATGGTGATGATTGGGAT
>JAPYWX010000198.1 GCA_028276145.1 Spirochaetota bacterium | reverse complement strand
CTATAAGATTCCTAGGAGAAGTAGCAATAAGTACTATTGAGCAAATTAAAGAGGTATTAAATTATGTAACTAGCGTTATTAAACCATTTGAAATAAGAATAGCTGGTTTAGGTGCATTTCCAAATACACATAGACCTAGAGTTATTTGGGTTGGCATAATCAGTGGGTTTGAAAAATTAGCAGGGATTAGAAGAATAATAGATTCAGAAATTGTGAAAAGAGGTTTAAAAGATGTGCAAAGAGATCGCCACGAATTTTCTCCACATATAACCATAGCTAGGCTAAAAAGCTATAAGAACTTAGAAAGACTTAAACAGCAATTTCTCGAATATGAGAACTACGAGTTTGGGGTCACAGAAGTTACTCAGATTAAGCTCAAGAAGAGTACCCTTACGCCAAGTGGACCAATATACTCTGACATATATATTGCAAGGTTGCAGAAACCCATTTAAGATTTCTCGCTAAAAAGATAGGATGTGGAGAAATCAGTGAGTGAAGTGAGTTCAGAGGATAGTTCGATAAATAGAATTCTTATGGAAGTATTATCAAAAATAAAACCTGCTGAAATTGTGAGAAGTAGATTGATTGCTACATATGAAGCAATTAGGGGTATTGTTCAGCGTTGTTTAGAGGCAAAGAGCTTAATGAACTTTGAAATCTCTTTACAGGGTTCTGCTGCTAAAGATACTTTCTTAAATGACGAAGTAGACCTAGATGTATTCGTCCTTTTTAATCCTGCTAATTATGGAATTGAATGGATTAATAAGGAATTTGTTGGCATCATTACAAAGTGCCTTCAAGATCAGGGCTATAGCACAATTGTAAAATATGCAGCCCATCCTTATGTAACAACATATTTCGATGGTGTTGAGGTTGACATAGTCCCAGCATTAAGAATTGAAAACCCTAAGAACATTATCAGTGCAGTTGATAGAACGCCATTCCATACTCAGTACGTTAAGTCAAAGCTTTATGAAGAAAAAAGTAAAGATGAAGTGAGGTTACTAAAAGCTTTTCTAAAAGCTTGGGACCTATATGGAGCCGAAATTAGAGTACAAGGATTTTCTGGGTACCTAGTTGAACTCCTCATCATAAAATACAAATCTTTTCTAAACGTACTTAAGGCGTCCCAATCATGGAGGGCTTACAAAACTTGCATAGAGATTGAGGAATATTACGGAGATGAAAGGGTCTGCAGGAAGAATTTTAAAAAAGATGTATTAGTAGTTGTAGACCCTGTGGATCCAAATAGAAATGTTGCAGCAGCTCTTTCTCTAAAATCATATGCATACTTTAAAATGTTGGCAAGGCTCTTTCTAGAGAAACCCGCTAAAGAATTCTTTGAGGTAGAGCATGAAACTGGGGTAAGTATTAACGAACTTGTTAAGCTCATCGAAGAAAGGCAGAGAAACTTGGGTAGCTGCATTATAGCATTGTATTATACTGTTACCAAGAATTCACCTGATGTTGTTTGGGGTCAATTAAAAAGAATTCAAAGGGTTATCAGGAACACCTTAGAGAAATACGGATATAAATGGGTATATGTGGATTCGTGGGTTAATGACGAAATGAGCAAAGCATTAACAGTAGTGGAAGTAATTGATTGTAGTAATTATGAGGTTCGCACAGGTCCTCCCGCCTATGATGTTGAGGCTATAAACTTCTTGAAGAAGAATTTCAATGCTATTATAGGACCATGGATAGAAGAGAAAGGCAATATTGTGTGTATTAGAAAGAGAAAGTATGACCCTGTTGAAATAATACAAAAAGCCGTTGAGGCATTTACGCCCACTTCAGTTAAAGTCAAAGAAGTGAAAAATATTGCCTCTGTCAACGACATACAGTTAATAAGTGATTCAAATTTTACAATATGGTTCAAGAACTTCTTGTACAGAAAGCATTTTAATAAAATAGCTAAAATAGTGGGTAAAAATTGAGTAGATAATTCACTTTCTTAAGGTAATGGTTATATGATTTAACTCTATGTTATTACTTAACGATTTGCCACAGTTTGGACACGTACTCCTAACTCTTATCATGAGTTCTGAAGGCGATGGAATACCATAGTAGTCTTGCCCAGCCCTCATAAATTTGTAAATAACTGTTCCACAATTTGAGCACTTGTAAATTACAGGCATAGGTTAAAAACACCAGAGCTATACTATTGCCAAGAAATCTAACTAAATCCTATTCGGTAGTAATACTGAAACATACTCACAACACATCTTTACGAAATTTTACTTAAAGTATTACTATTAGGTACTATTCATGTGCTATTAAAATAGCGGTATTTAAGTTATTTAATAAATATGAAATCACTCATAGTAGAGATGTACACTTACTTCAATTAGGAAGTAGTGGGGCCGCCGGGATTTGAACCCGGGACCACCAGCGATCTGGGCTACGGGGACATCTCCCCAGGCTGGCATCCTAGCCAGGCTAGACGACGGCCCCTAATTTGGCCTAATTTGGTGTAGCTTATTAATACAAGTAAATGTCTAGATTTTAAGCTAATGGTTCAATCAAATCTTTACAACTCTTATTTCACTTGCATTTTCGCATTTCTCCATTTCTCTTTTCCATAAAAT
>JAPYWX010000105.1 GCA_028276145.1 Spirochaetota bacterium | reverse complement strand
ATAGTTACAACATTACTTAAGACACTACCATCTTTAGGATAAACAACTTCAAAACTCGGAGGCTCAGTATCAAAATAACTTAAATTCTCTTCATTCGTACTACCAACATGATATAACCTAAAAGTACAAGAACTCAAAAGCAAAATTAGAAAAACAAATACACTCAGCCCAACTAAAGAACTAACCAAAGTCAAAATGTAATTTAAGTTTACTTTATAAAAACTCACTTTATACTATTATGTCCAAAAACAAACAAAATATTCAAAAAAATCAGGCTTAGTCTGCTTTTCAACAGAATCACAAAACTCCTAAAGTTTGAAAAAACTATAGAACTTTATTATACTATTTTAATATGAAAAAAGCTAAGTTGCTTACTTTCTTAATCGTCCTTTTCGTTTTTTCATCTTACCTGAACGCTCAAACAGTAAAGAATGTTATAATTTTCCCATTCTTTACCAAAGGTAAAGATATACCCGAGGCATCTATAGGTGTCCTCAGTTCTGTAATGAACTACCTAAAATTCTTACCTACTGCAAAATTCACAAAGTCCGACTTTGATGTCAAAGGCAGAGACATCAAAGAAGTAATAAAATTATTCCAAGCATACGACGAATTCATAGTAGTCACATATAAAAAAGACAAAGAAACTTTCATTTATGAAATAAACATATACGACAGATCAGGTGAATTAAAAAACTCTTTCACTGCAAGTAGTGGGGACCTTTTTGATATAATAGACATAATAGTTTCCAGGCTATCGTCGTACTACGGTGGCGGAGCAAAAGGATTTGCACTACTGAACTTCAAATCCCAACTACCAGAAAACAAAACATTTACCCTAATACTAAACGATGAAGTACTATCTCAAATAAAAGGTGTAACAAACTTTTCACAAAAAATCATATCAAAAACACCCTACACCATCATCTTAAGGAACGACGAAACTAAAGATATTATACTCAAAAAAGAAATAACACTTCTTGATAATGAATCAGCAGACATAGAGCTAAAAGAACCTGAAAGAAAAAGTGAAGTCATAACAAATATTGTAACAAATGTTATTTCAACAGTTATAACAAACAAAGAAGTAATAAACATACCTAAAGAACCATCCGAAGAATCCCCAAAATACACAAAATTCCAAGCATACCAAGACATAAAAAAAGGTATAGCAAACTACTCAATACTTGAAAACAACGCGTTCAAAATCCTAAAAGAAGAAGCTTTAGTACTAGACAAGGAAACCCGCATAAATATATACAAAGAACACGAATTGTCTACAGGAATAACAATACTCGCAACAGGACTCAACATAGTACCTGGATTAGGTAGTATAATAATAGGAGATTCCGGAGGATTCTTAATGACTATACTAACACCTTATACTTCATTCTTACTTTTCGCAGCAACTGTACCTAATAATAACCCAGGAAATAGCACATTAGCATTAATTTCTGGAACCCTCACAGTAGCCGGATACATATACAACCTAGCAAGACCCTTTATATACCAAGCAGAATGGAATGGAAGGCTAAAAGAACTACTACTCTTTGACACAAAAGTGTCATTAGAGGAGAATAAAATTAATGTATCAATGGATATAAAGTTTTAAACGAAATAATTCAACTCTAACTAATTCTGTTGAAAAAATCTTCCTTAGGTAAGAAAGAAATATTTTCTCGTAGATATTCGTCTCTACTCTCTTTTTCAAAAAACTCTATTATCTCGCGAGGTGAATTAAAAATATAGTCAGGTAAAGATTTTTGTATCTCTTCAAGGCTTCTGAAACCCCATGTTACACCTATAGAAAGCATACCTGCGTTCTTCGCAGTCTCTATATCTGTAGGACTATCCCCAATAAAACATATTTCTTCAGGTTCTAAACTCATTTTCCTAGATATTTCTATTGCAAGCTTTGGGTTTGGCTTTCTGTCTTCATCGTTTTTTACACCAAGAACTTCACTGAAATTCCACTTTCCAAGAAGCTGAGACACTAACTTTTGAGTAAATTCATGATTTTTGTTCGACAAAACAGCCATTCTTATACCTTTATTCTGCAAATAGTCCAAAAGTTCAACAATTCCGTCATAAGGCTTAGTGTTATTCAAATAGACTTTCGGGTACTCTTCTCGCATGAGCTTAACGCAAAGCTTCACCTTGTCCTCATCTAACGAATTTCTATAACTAAGTATCTTCCTAAAAAGTTCAGCAGTCCCCTCACCAACAAAAGACCTGTACAAATCCTTGCTTATTCCTTCAATACCTAACTTAGCAAGTACACTATTACCAGCAATAGTTATATCATCAAGAGTATCTAACAAAGTCCCATCCAAATCAAAAATCACACCTTTTATCTTCCGAGAACCCATTTTTTAATGTTAATTGAAAACATTAACATCTTTCTAACTTACAATTCATCTTACCCTACCTATCCCTTAAGCTTATTAAGCGGTAAAGTTTTAGAAGAGTAAGTACAACTAGAAAAGTTACAAAAGCATAGCCAGAAGTGCATGTATTCTATACAAACCAAACTTAAACAATAGGTAAGATAGGTTTTACGCTTACTTCTCTTTTAGCAATACCGTAGGAACAAACACATCACCCAACGAAGTATACAAGCTAGAGAAACTCATAAAAGAAGGTGCCTCACGGCACCTTTTAAATTATTCGTTCAATATAGCAACAGAGTTATAGCCACCAAAGCCGTCATTTTCCTTGAGAGGATTTGCCTGATCTTCAGACCAAACAACACCACCATCTATAACATATTTATATTGCCACCTACCAGGCTTTATTTTCCACTCAACTGTCCAATACCCTGTCTTTGGATCCCTTGTCATAGGTATAGGAACATTATCAGTACCGGGAGTACCCTGAGAAGGTGGAGCAGTCCAGTTATTAAACTGCCCAGCGAGGTGAACAGTAGTAGCAGAAGGTCTATCAAAGGTAAATCTAACTATAAGTTTCCCAGTCTCAGGGTCTTTACCAACAACCTCATAAGGTATGTATCTATCCTTAAGAGTATCCCATAGTAAGCACGAGCTAAACACAAAAGTGGCAAAAACAAGTAACACCACCAAACTTAAAACTTTCTTCATACTCTCCTCCGTTTAAAAATTAACTAAAATTTTGTCTTGAAGTCAACATACACCCTAGGCAAGTTTTGAGCAACATACTCAGATCTTATTCCTTCATATATACTATTTACTTGATAGAATGATCTACTCATAGCATCAAAGGTTAACCCATAGTCAAGATCCAACAAACTACCAAATATCGGATAACCATAACCAATTTCAAAAGAAGTGGTATCGTTAAGATTATAAACCACACTAGCTATAGGACTAAAGTAAGAAAGTGACAAATCTTTAGTCCATTGATACACATTGTAAAGGAAATAGCTACTTCTCAGATTATCACTCCAAGACATATACCTTACTCCACCTTTCACAGCCAATCCCTCTAATCCCAAAATATCAAACTTAACTTCAAGAATAGACCTAACTTCCATTTTGGTTACATTGAAGTTCTTCTTAATAAAAGTATACTCTTGAGGTGTAAAACTATACTGTTCGAATGAACCTATAGCATAAATACCCAACAAATCAAACAAATCCACCAACCCAATGCCACCCTTTACTCCTAAGCCAGACGCAAAAGTCTCCAACCCCTGACTAGCTATATCAGAAGCTTCATAAGTTTCAGGTAAATTCACAAGAATATTCATGAAATTCTCACTAACCCACGCTCCCTCAGCCAACAACTTTATTTCACCACCAAAATCTAAACTATAATCTCCAAAGAGTTTACCATTAACAGCAATTCTACTAGAAGGAACAGAAGCATTTGTATTTGTATATGTAGTTAAACTAATATACTCTCCCCTAACATCAAACAAAATACCTGGTACAAACGAAGAAAATAATCCACCAGAAGCCCTAAATCCATTACCTGTTAAGTCTTTTACATATCCATTCGTACCACCAAACAACTCCCCCTGATTTATCATAGAAAACTTACCGTACAAAGAAGCTATTTCATGATCTACCTGTAGGTAAGCTCCATACCTCAGTAAAGATTTAACACCTTGACTCAAAGGCATGTTCGGAACCACACCCCCAACTCTGTACACATTCAAGAAGTCAACATAATCAACCATGCTGTTATTGTTAAAAGAATAAACATCTCCCACAATACCTAAACTAACATCTACACCATCAAAAGAAGCTATCAAAATTTTACCATTCAAGGCACCTGCAAGATTCAAATTACCTCCACTACCATCTATAGAATAAGCACCCAAAAACACCTGCCAAAGGTATGTCTTGGCTCTCTGCTCGGCATAAAATCCACCCATATCTCTACCTACTAGAGAAAGATTAGTAGTATCCTCCCCCATTCCAGGCATGCTAACAACAGTACCATCCATAAACTCAACAGGTCTGATTATATAAGGTATACCACCAGCTCTAGCAGTAGATGTGGTATCAACATAGAAACCTGTATTATCAACCTTGCTATTCAAAACATTGTTACCACCCATTATAGAAGAAGCAACAACCCATGAATTAAGATGTCCTATGCTGTTCTCAGGATCATCAAACTTCGCCACCCTATACCTATAAAATGGTATAATCTTCAACTTACTAGCCTTGTGGAAGTAGTTTATCATGAAACTATCAATAGCAACATGCTTAAACTTTGTAGTTGGCTGAACTATTATGTTAGCCATTCCATAAACATCGCTCGTAAGCTCAAGCTTAGGGGATAAATTAACTATAAACTCAACATTATCCAAACCAAAATACGGATCCCCAGGCCTATTGTTGTAAACATAATTAGAAGACATGTACTTAAAGTCACCAATTGTAATGAAATCACCACCAAACTTAACAGCAGCAAAAGAGAAACTAACAAAACCCAAAATTATCAAAACACCTAAAACTACCTTCTTCATAAATACCCCCCTTAATACTTAATATAAAGGTCAAACCTTATAGTAGGCTCAGTCGCTAATTTATACTCTCCTAAGTTAACAACCTTCCCGTCAGGTAAAGCAATATAACCCATGTTATCAGAAGTAGCCAAGCCAGCACTCCAGTTTCTAGGACCATTGTACATTATAACAGTTGATTCAAGACCTCTACCTAAATCAATATCCCTAGCACTCGTAGCACCATACCAACCATAAGAAATAACAATATAAGAATTAACTTTAGGTATAGTATACCAAATACCTACATAAGGCGTAAGAATAGTACTCTCACCAACATTACCAACATTGACAGAACCAGTCTGAACAACTCCCCTACCTCCAATCTTAATCCACAAATCATTACCCAATTCCTTACTCTTTATCAAAGGAGCAATATTATATCCAATGTATAACCTAACATCCCCAAATGTGAAATTAGTGACTAAATAATCACTCCAAGAAATGTTATTGTAATTAACATACCCTAGTAAATCAATGGAAATGTTACCCATATTATAACCAACATTACCAACACCAATAATAGAAGTGTTATCTAATTTAGTAGAAGTTACTTTTGTATTCCTTAAACCTACTTTGAACAAAACTTTAAGCTCATCCTTATCAGTCACCAAAGGAACATAATAATTCAAGAAACCTTTAACATCACCACCTAACATTGAAATATTCGTTTCATTATCAGGTATAACTATAACACCACTAACTTCGTACTTAGACCCTTCAATTCCCTTAAAGACAACACCACCATT
>JAPYWX010000054.1 GCA_028276145.1 Spirochaetota bacterium | reverse complement strand
AAATCTATGGAACATCCAATCGTCTTTAGTCCACCCATCAGGTACAACATTAGGAGCATTTTCAGGAGCGAAAGACCTACCTACCTCTCCAATAAATGAATAAGAAAGCCCCGGAACCCACTTCAAACTACCACTATAGCTTAAATCCAAACCAAGAACATTATATTGCCCTTTTTCCCATGAATTACTAACATAATAATCATAATCATTCGTATTTCTAGGCAACTGATAAAGCTCAAAACCACCAGTAATACCAACACCTAAAGTACCATCTAACAATGGCTCTTTTATATCATATCTAGAAAACCTAAAAGTCAAAGCAGTTTCATTTTTAGGCTCCTGAGCACTTTTTTCTAGTAACTCATTTGCATAGTCAATAAGTGTGAATTTGAATTCAAATCCACTGCCCAAAAAGTTTGGTAATCTAGTATGAATTCCTCCATTGTTTCCTGTTCCAACACTTGAAGAAAACTGCAATAATGGCTGATACATATTTATTCGCCAATTTTCATTATAGAAAAATACCATTTCACCCCATTTCTGCCAAAACTGAACATGTGAAGCAAAATCATAATTCGCAAGATAAGAAGAATCAGCAGTATAACCACCAGAAACATAACCACCACTAACAGAAGACTTAAATATAGACCAGAAATTTATACCTGGTGCAGCAGCTGCATTAGCCTGTATCTCAAAATTACCATACGGAGAACCGGTATTCAGACTCCAAAGCAATATATCATTCGTAACCTTATTACCATTTATAGACGAACCAACTTTCATGTATGTACCAAACTCTACACCCGCATATCCAAAGTAAACAAAAGAAAGAACCAAAATAGCTAAAACAAAAATCTTCTTAACCATACACACCCCCCAAACTATTTAAAAATATCAACAAACCCAATTATATCTACTTGATAATACCATCCTAAAGCATCTCTATTTTGTACACCAAAGTTTATTTCAAAATTAGGTGCCTTAAGTCCTATACCCATAGTGAGCTTATTATCAATAAGACCAACTCTAGTGAATATAGTATCAGCGTAAGATATTTCAGTACCTACTGATAGAGAAGAAGAGGAAGCACTATTCAACCCAAGCGAATAAGCACCAAAAACCTTCATGTAAGGCTTAACAAGGTAAAAACTTGCTCCAAACTTCAAAGCAGAGTAGGCTAAACTACTATTAGCAGTATCACCAAAAAACGAAAAACTAGCAGGCAATAAATTATAGCCAACTATACCCAATGAAAGGGATTTATCTAGCATAACAATTGTAGTACCGAAATCCAAAGAGAAGGAAGATATCGTCTTGTTTACAGAATTATCAAGCTCGTAACCACTCAAAGATAAATTCAACAGTTTACCATTAATACCAACACTTACAGTGTTGATAAAATCAACATATTCCGAAAGGTCAAAACCTTTACCAACACCTAAAGAAATAATTTCTTCAAGTAACCCTGAAGTAGAACTCAAATCAGCACCTGACCTGGTATATGAAGCACCTACGCTAAGAATATCAAAGATATTGGCACCAACATTAGCATTAATCAAATTCATACCAAAGACACCGAAAGGCTCAGAATAAGAAATAGATGCACTTATCCCCTTGAGGCCCGACAATCCAGAAGGATTGTAAACAATAGCATAGACATCATTGACTTCTGAAACATTAGCCATACCTAGAGAGACATATTTACCACCGACATAAGGAACATCAAAAATAGCACTAGCGCTATAAGAAAAAACAGTCAACAACAAACAAAAAACAAAAAATTTCTTCATAAAACACCCCCTTAATAAATAACTGAGACTAACCTAGTACCAATCATATCAAGACCTGAGATATTTCTACCACTAACAACTATTATGTAATTTCCCATGGGTACCTTCTGACCTTTATCATCAGTACCATCCCAAACAAAAGTATATGGGAATTGATAAACTCCAGGTTTCACTACTAAATCAGAAGGAGAAGAAACCATATTAGCACTTAAGTTTATATTCTGTGCTAAATTCCTGACAACATTACCCTTCATATCTAATATCTTTATAGAACCTTGAATGAAGAAATCTGTAGCACTTTCAATACCAATTCTTATAGACAACTTATCACCTTTAGCAGGAGCAAGAACTTTCGGCTTATCATCTTCATAAGTAGAAGATGTAGCTCTAGTTACTTTCATATAAAACCTAGGTGTCTTACTAACTTCGAGTTTAACTCCAGGATAGAAATTGATGTAAGCGTTATCCCTAACATTCACTCCTATTATTGGATTAGCATTACCATCAGTAACCCTAATCATTATAAAATTATCTTCTACAGATTTAAAGCTAGGATTGACAGGTGTTGATGAGTCAGGCATATACTCATAGTTATAGTTACCACTATCAGGTCCAGTCGTAGCGACAGCAACCTTCAGCCACATGTTAGTAGGATTAACATTAGTAAAGAAGAAACTCCAAGCAATTTTAGCTATGGCAACCCTCTTAAACATATCAGGTTCATACTCACCGTTGAACCAAAAGTTAAATATATTTGTATCCATATTAGGACTTCCTGGAACATTTCCAGTATCTGCATAGCTACTAATACCAACCTTAATACTTCCGTCAGAACCTGTATGTGAATAAATTTGCACTCCTCCCACATTCTGATCTGGATTAAAATTAACACTATCATTAGGATTCCAAAAGCCTATGTACATATCAGGATCCATATCCTTAAAAAATACTCCTCTTTGCCAAACGATTGGAGGGTTTTCATTAAAACTAGTTCTACCTACACCAGGTTCTCTATCAAAATATATCATGAGATTATTATGCCTACCAGCAGCTTGACCTCTAACAGCAACATACAAAGCATTGGTATCCCATGTAAGCCAAAGTTCTGATAGCTCCGCCTTCGTTAAAGTATCAGTATCTCTACCTGGATAAGTTGAATCGTTTGTTGGTTCACATGTATTTCTGTAAGGATTACCAAAATATGTTAGCATCCTACCACCATTATTAGTTAGGTCATTTTGATCAACAATAGCACCATAAGGCTTATTCAATGTATTCGTAGGAGAAATAAGAAGTTCATCAGGTTCCCACCCCATACTAAAAGGATCCCAAGTGCCAAGCACCCTAACTGTTATATTCTTATTCGAGGAAGTAACAGAAAAAACATCATAACCAAAGGAGAATAAAAGTAGCACCACTGCTAATAAAAACCCTAACTTACGCATACCACCGTACCCCCTTGCTTTTAAGCAAATTATTAATAAACAAAATTCAATTGTCAAGAGTTTTTAAAAAATTCACAGGCTACTGCCTGTGTTAAGGCTTGCTTACTTTTATTTTTCCATAAGAAATTAATCCTAGCAAATTCCTCACCCGCCCTATCTGTCGTTGGGATACTTCGTATCCCAATACCCTCGCATGTTTTCTATACGTTTTCCACTAATAACATGCTATTCAGTACAAGGTACTATGAAACATCAAGACCCCAATAAAGTTAAAGTAATTTTTCATTTTTGTACTATTTCGGTTAAAATATAGCAATATAATGGGGGTGTATATGCAGAGAATAGGTATCTTGACTGGTGGTGGCGATGCACCTGGCTTGAATGGTGTCATCAAGGGTGCATACCTCAGGCTAAAAAAAGATCTTCCAAATGTTGAAATAATAGGTTTACTTGAGGGTTGGAGGGGACTACTTGAAAAAAAGTACATTGTTCTAAAAGATGAAGATGTAAAAGAAATCCACAAAGAAGGTGGTACGATACTCGGCTCTTCTAGAACCAATCCTTACAAGAACGAAGAGACAATCAAAAAAGCTCATCAGTCATTCAAAGAATTAGGATTAGATGCTTTAATAGCAATCGGTGGTGAAGATACCCTAGGTGCAGCAAACAAGCTCGCTAAGGATGGATTCCCGGTAGTTGGTGCTCCAAAAACTATCGACAATGACTTGAATGTTACTGATTACACTTTCGGATTTGATACTGCTGTGAACATAGCAATGGAAGCAATTGATAGGCTACACACAACAGCAAAATCCCACAGAAGAGTGATGGTCGTTGAAATAATGGGTAGACACGCTGGTTGGATAACTCTATGGGCTGGCATTGCAGGCGGTGCTCACATGATATTACTACCCGAAGAAACAACTAAACTTACCGACATTGCAGAGTTCGTAAAGAAAAGAAAAGAAGCCGGAGAACTCTACACATTAATAGCTGTTTCAGAAGGAGCAATACTAGACACCGGAGGTGTCTCTAACTTTGTATTCGAAGACGCAAAAGTTGACGAATTCGGGCATGTCAGATTAGGTGGCATCGCTAAACAATTGGCAAAGTATATTGAAGAAGCAACAGGAATTGAAAGCAGATATGTAGTCTTAGGGCACCTACAAAGAGGTGGTAGCCCATCAGCATTTGACAGAGTACTATCAATAAGGTTCGGTATCAATGTAGCTGAGTTAGTTCTGAAAAAAGAATGGGGTAAAATGGTTGCATTGAGAGGAACCGAAATCGTTGCCGTACCTCTTGAGGAAGCTGTACAAGAACTAAAAGTCGTACCACAGAAATTAATCAAAGAGCTAAAGAGCATACTATAAATTTTCTACTGGGAGGCTCACGCCTCCCACTACTTTATTCATCTTTTAACTCAACAATCAAGTGCTTGAAGCACATCGTGCTTTAAGCACTTTGTGCTTCAAGCACATTCAAATTCCTCACAAATACAAATCTTTTTCTTCTTCAATTAGGATTATGTAGGATTATGAATAATTCAAAGAGGTTTCACCCTCTTAGCACGCGGTACTCTAATGTGCTCACATCACAAGGCTAACTTAAAGAAAAGTAATCACTACCAAATGCTTAATACCAAGAACCCAAAAAGTATAGAAAGAATTGTTACAGGAACTCCAATCTTTAAGTACTCCAGGAAGCTAATTTTGACTTTAGGTGAAGCACTCTCTATAACTATTATGTTAGCGATTGAACCAAGTATTGTTAAATTACCGGCAAACGTTGAACTCATGGCAAGGTAAAGCCAAGCATCCTGTGAATTAAAAAGGCTACCCATCATTGGCTTAAAAATCAAAACAGCCGGTACATTACTAACGATGTTTGAAAGCAACGCCGAAGAAACAACCAAAGATAAAGGAGTATTCACAACTTGCTTAACATAATTAACCATCTCACCAAAAACTATAGAATTTTCAAAACCTCTAACAACTATAAAAAGACCGATAAACAATATCAAAAGCTCAAAATCAACTAAACTATAAACCTTTTCCGGCTTAACTCTTCGAGTTATTAGCAAAAATGCTCCAACTCCTATAGCCACAATATGCATTGGCACATTTAGAAAGAAAAGAACTACCGTCAACAGTGCCATCAAAGATGATTTTATAACTAGAGCCTTGTTGTACTTGTACCTTATATCCTTAATTTCAACAATCTCGTTTTTTATGTCATTTCTATAAAAGAAATGTATGACCAAACCAGCAATAACCAAGCTAATCAACGATACAGGGAAAAGTCTAACAAAAAACTCACTATAACTTATACCAGAAGCAGCACCAATTATTATATTCTGTGGGTTACCTGTTATAGTAGCCGCACTACCTATGTTAGCAGACATAGCCAAAGCCAAAAGATACGGCTTAGGATTGACATTCATTCGTCTAGTTAGCTCAAGAATAAAAGGAGTAAAAATCAAACAGACAGTGTCATTAACAAAGAAAGCTGAAAGTAAACCAGAAACAAAAATCAAAGCATAAAAAAGAACTAAAGGATTTCTTAAATTCCTAGACAAAAAACTAAGAACAATTCCGAAAAACCCTGAAAGTCTCAGATTTGCTATGAGAATCATCATTCCGAAAAGTATCAATATCGTTTTGTAGTCAATCGCATCATAGGCATCTTGAATTGTCAAAACACCTAATATAACCATCAACGAAGCACCAATAATAGCCGCTCCAGTTCTATCAATTCTAAAAAGAGGTGGCTGCCCCAAAGCTATCACAACATAAGTCAACAAAAAAACTACAAACGCTACATCCATACGAATAAAGAAAAGGAATTTTACAAAAAAACAAAAATTTCTTTCTACTTATAGAACTCCTACTTATCATTGTTAGAATTTAAAACATTATTCTCTAGAATATTCAAGTGAAAAGGTGTTATTAAACATAAGGTGTTATTAAACACAAAGAGATTTAAGCAATTAATCAAGAAGGTGCTATTAAGCACACCTTTAACAAATAGAGAGATAAAGGTGGGCAGGTGGGACTACTAATAGGTGCTTTAAGTACATTGTGCTTTAAGCACATCGTGCTTCAAGCACATCGTGCTTCAAGCACACCGTGCTTCAAGCACAAGTGCTACTACTATAATTTTCTATTTCAACAAACCATAATTTATAATTTTTGCCAACTTATGGAGGTAAATCATGGTAGACGAAAAGGAATTTGAAAAGCACCAAAAAGAAAGATTAGGCAGCCAAGGTAAGATATTCCCTGAAATAATACTTGGTAGCCAAGATGGGATAGTCAATACTCTCGGTGTAGTGCTTGGGATATCGGCAGCATCAAGCGATATCAGAATAATACTTGCGGGGGCACTAGCAGCAGCATTTGCAGAAAGCATATCAATGGGAGCAGTAGCATATACCTCAAAACTATCAGAATACGAAAACTACATATCAGAATTAAACAAAGAGAAAGAAGAAATAAAAGAGCACCCTGAAATCGAGAAAGAAGAGGTAAGGCGAATACTGAGAAGCTGGAATGTCAGTGAAAAAGATACTGAAGCAATAGTAAACGTTATATCAAACCACGAAGAAGCTTGGGCTCAAATCATGGTATCACATGAACTTGGACTACAAAAAGTAGAGTCTACAAAACCTATCAAGTTTTCTTTCGTTGTAGGTCTATCGGCTTTGATAGGCTCAATAATACCTGTAATACCCTTCTTATTCATACCTGTAAATTACGGCTGGATTGGCTCGCTAACATTCTCCGGCTTAGCATTGGCATTAGTAGGATACCTAAAAGGTAAAATAATCGGAACAAACCCATTCAAAGGCGGCTTACAATTAGCAATAATAGGTATCGTTTCAGCAATAGCAGGCTATATAATAGGATTTCTGGTAGGAAACCTATGATAAGCTCAAATACATCACTTTACTGCGTAATAGGGAACCCCATAAAACACTCAAAATCCCCACTAATTCATAATTACATCTTCCGAAAACTGAACATAGATGCCGTATATCTAGCATTCGAAATAAAGGACTTAAAAGCCTTTTTCACATTCGTAAGAGACACGAATGTAAAAGGAATAAGCATAACTATACCACACAAAGTTGAATCAATAAAATACATTGACGAAGTAGAACCAATAATTGAGAAAATAAAGGCAATAAACACAGTCAAAAACAAAAATGGTAAACTAATCGGATACAACACAGACATAGTAGGAGTAATAAAAGCATTTGAAACAAACGGCACAAAATCACTAAAAGGCAAAACATCACTTATATTAGGCAGTGGAGGTGTAGCAAGAGCCGTAATATGGGCTCTAGTAGAAATGGGCACAGAATCAATAACCATCGCCGGAAGAACACCAGAAAAACTAGAAGAACTAAAAAATGAGGTCATACCTCAATTTAAAAACATAGAAACAATAAGCTTATCAAAAGTTAGCGAAATAATAAAAAACACTGATGTAATAGCAAACTGCACACCAGTAGGAATGACACCAAACACCGAAGAAAGCCCTATAGACACTAACTTAATAAACGAAAACCACATAGTTTTTGACACTGTCTACACACCCAAAGAAACAAAGCTAATAAAAGATTCAAAGCAAGTAGGAGCTAAAACAATATTAGGAATAGATATGTTCATATTCCAAGCACTTGAACAAGATAAAATTTGGTTAGAAACAGAAGAGGTTTTTGTTTACAAGGGTGATATAGAAAATATACTACAAGGGGCGTAGCCCCTTGGTATTAAAATATAGTTTTCACCGTCAATGCAAAACCAAAATCCCTAGAATTCATTAATCCTTTAGCAATTTCATTCTGTAAGTAGATGTTATCCCCTATCCTACTTCCGAAAAACAAACTACAAGCCCACTCACCTTCAATCAATCTGTTACCAAGAACAGAACTACTCTGAGCGCTCATATATTCGGTGCCAAAACCAACTATTGAGGAACCACCAATCTTATAGAATAGTCCCACATGCCCACCAAATTGATAATCAAAAGATTCGTAAAGCGAAAGGCTAAGAACAGGATGTATCACCCCAATGAAATTGCCAAAGTACCATATATTAGGAACGGAAATTTCACCGGATATTTCTTTCAAGACAACATTGCCCCTACACTCAAGTATGGTATCAAGGTAATAAGTATTCCCCCCAACATTTCCAGAAAGTACATTAAACACTGCTCTACCACCTATCTCCTCAAAACTAAAAGTCTGGTCTCTTGTTATTTCAGGTGAGGCAATCCCCAGCTGTACCGAAAATCTATCACTAACTCCATAATAGGCATTTATAACAGCAAAAAACGTATCAGCTGTAGGATCAGAAAGCTTGACAAATGAATATTCACCAGTAACCTCTGTAACAAACTTTGAAGTTGGGTAAACCATGCTCTTACCATTCAAAAATAAGTAGGTGTCAAAACACGCAAATCCCAAATTCGCAATTAGGATTGTCAGAAACAAAATAAAGAATTTCATTACCCTCATAATACCCCCCTAGCTTTGATATAAAATTGTCAATGAACAACCAAACAAAAATGTTTACAAAAAAAAATTTATACCTAACTAGTAGGAAAAATTTATCAAAAACCATTTTTTTGATAAAAAACTTGTTTCAACGATTTTTTATTCTTACCCAATTAATAATTTTAGACTTACCAAACCTCAGAGTTTTTTATCTTTCCAACAAACGTTTA
>JAPYWX010000153.1 GCA_028276145.1 Spirochaetota bacterium | reverse complement strand
AATTTTCTGATAAATTATACTTATGAGTGTGAATGATGCTTATTATTATGAGTTACTTGATATGTTTTTGTCATACATCAGACTGAATAAGAACTATTCAGTTCACACTACTGAGGCTTATGCTAGAGATATAAACTATTTCATAGACTTTTTAATTGAAAAGAAATTAAGTTTTGAAGACATAACCCCTAGGGTTATGCGAGAATTTTCAGTCTATTTATCTACAAGGTTTTCTAATCCTTTTTCACCGAGCAGTGTAAGAAGAATACTTTCGTCAATAAAATCATTTTCAAAGTTCCTATACAAAAACGGTTATATATCAAAAAATTTTGGTAACTTTGTTGTCTATCCAAAACTACCTGAGAAACTACCAAAGTTCATTGATGAAGAGAGGATAATCACCACCTTGAATGAGCTAGAAAAGAATCTTAATAAGACACCGACAAATGTTAGGGACTTAACAATACTTTATACATTCTACCTTACAGGTATGAGAATATCTGAGGTTGCATCATTGAGGTTACAAGACATTGACTTATCAAGCAAGGTAATAAAAGTCAAAGGTAAAGGCGGTAAAAGTAGAGTAGTTCCAATACACCTGAAGTTAGAAAGTAAAATTAATGAATACCTAAAGTACAGAAGTACTATGCTTACTAAAAAAACGGATTTGTTTTTTGTTGGTGAATCTAGAAATGGTGGTATAAGTATTAGGCAGATGAGAAACATAATATACAAGTATACTTCTCTTATGGGGAGCAGGTTGTCACCTCATGGGCTACGACATTCGTTTGCTACTCATATTCTGGATAATGGAGCTGATATTAGAGTAGTTCAGGAACTGCTTGGACATTCTTCAATTTCTACTACCCAAAGGTATACACATACATCTCTTAAGAGGCTTAAGGATATTTACAAAAAGGCTCATCCTCACGCTTAGAACCACTCACCATTCTTTATTTTTGTCTTAAGGTAATCTTTCACCTTGGCTACCTGGTTACTTTCGGGAATGCTTGGAGTTACGAATTTTAGTTCACCTATGATGTCTTTGTATCCTTTTGACCTTGTAAGTTCTACGGGCTTATTATTTAATTTTGCTGTTACTTCGTTTCCTTTGTTTATAGTTATCGTTATAGTTTTCTTTGGCTCTAATGTTTGTGTTAGTGTATATCTACTGCCATCAACTTCTGATGTGTAGGTAAATTCTAATATTACTTTCCTTGTTGTGTTTGAAAGAGATATTTGGTATTCTTCGGTTTTTTCTGAAACTTTTGCTTGTAGGTTTAGGTATTCGTTATTACCGAATTTAAGTGATGAAGTTAGGTTAGTTATTGCTAATGGTAGGTTAGGGGAGAGGATTATCTTGTTTTGTGATAGTCTAGGATTGAATCCTATAAATCCTTGGTACCATGCTCTTGATATTTCGGCTGTGCTCCATGCTTGTGAGTATGTACCCGATGGTTTTGGTTTGCCGTCTGGTTGAGGCATTGCATCAAGTAGTTCACTCAATGTCCCTATGTGCCCAAGTTCTATTACTTGGCTAAGTGTGTTTGTCAGTAATTGAAATGCTAAGTCCTTGTAGCCAAACTTAAGTAGTGATAGTATTGTAAAGCCTGTATTCCATATCCATACTGTGCCGTTGTGGTATGCTGAATCTTTGTGATAGAGTTCCCATTTCTCGTGCCATGGGTGGAAAAACTCATCGTTTTGTGATAACGATGCTATGCCGTAAGGGTAGAGTAATTCGGATACTGCATTTTTTAGAATGTATGCTTCTTTTTCTTCTCCTAATATGCTACTAAAGGGTACTGTTATTGACATCAACATGTTAGGTCTTACTTTGAAGTCTTTAAATCCGTCTTTTCTTATCCTGTCTGCTATTCTTTTGTTTTCATCGTCCCAGAATATTTTTACGAAGTTTTCTTTTGCTTTTTTGTATAATTCTTCCCACTTTTTGACTGATTCGTTATCTTTCATGTACTTAGCCATTTCTATACCTACTTCAAGGGATGTTAGCCATAGTGCTTGGATTTCTACGGCTCTGTTGCCTCTCGGTGACCATGCTTCTTTGCCTTCTATTCTTGCGTCCATCCATGTGTCTGCATCATCGTGGGTTAATAGTCCATCATTATCAACGAAGTTTTCTATTGCTCCATCTATAGCTGTTTTTACTACTGGGTAAACTTCTTTTATGAAATTTATGTCTCCTGAGTAGTTTATGTATTCCATTACTTCCCTTATGAACCATGGTGTGCCGTCAGTGGTGTTGTACTGTACTGCTGACAAACTTGATACAAGGTTAGGTACTCTACCGAAAGTTCTATCTTTCGTTAATGTTTCTTTTATCTCTACTTTATCAAGATTCTCTTTCAGAGTTTTGGATTTTGAAGTCTCTGACTTCAATATTAATTCTTCTTTTGATGAGAATGACTTTGAGAATAGGTATGATGGTACGGATATAAATAGTTTGTTACCTGCCTTTCTTATACCTATGAATTTGTTTATATCTCTTATTTCAGAGTATATTGATTTCAGTAATTCTTCATCTTGTGAGGAGATTTCTATTGATAGGGTACCTCTGTTTTGAAAGTTTGCGAAGTTTAGAATTATCTCTTTTGCGTCATTAAAGTTTCCGTTTACCAGGCTACAGCCTGGTAAAGAAATAAAAGTGTCTCTTCCCCAGTTATTTTTGAACCAAGGTAAGCCTGCCCATATTCCTTTGCCGAATTCCTCTTCAATGAATCCATCAGAAGAGTACAGTACCCAATACATTGGTTTGTCTAATACTTCTTTTAATGGTGTTTCAAAGTATGAGCCAAGAACTCTATCATTTAGTTCTTTTTCGTACAATGAAATGAATTTCTTTATATCTTTTGCTACTTCCTTAGCGTTTTTTAATGCTTCTTCTAGGTTTGATGAGAAAACAATCACAAAGTTTATTTCTTTTTGGTTTTCTTTGCTTTGGATATGCCCGGGGTTACCGAAGTTTGGTGATATTTTTGCTTCTTTTAGTATGTTTGTTGACTCTGAAAGTGATATTTCTTTGTCTGAGTATATGATTACGTAGCCTGGAACTTCTGATGTTGCTTTTAGGATTTTATCGTTTTTTATTATTACTCCTTTATTATCTTCTGTGGGTGTTACTTCAATGTCTTTTTTAAACCAATTTAGTAGTGGTACTATACCTAGCTTTGATTCAGTAGAGGATTTTACAGAAATTATGACATACTGTTTGTTTTGGATTAGGTACATCTTTTCTTGGGCATCTCCGAATTCTGTTTCAAATTCTGATGGGTATAATTTCATGGATTTTGCTTCTCTTCTGTTGAGTGGCTTGTCATCTTTTGTAGATAGGAAATCTCTGAATATGACAGTGTTACCTATTTTATAGCCTTCACCTACGGTGTAAGCGAATGTTCTACCTTCAAAGTATCCGTTTACTCTGTCTGTGAATACAAAGTTTCTTTGTTGCTTTGCGTCAGTCAATTCAACTTTAGCTGTATCAAAAAGAGGTAACGAATACGAATTCATTAGTAGTAAGAATGAAAAAAGTAATGTAGCTATTGTCAAGGTATACTTTTTCATTTTGCCCTCCTAGGTTGAGTATATATTTTCTAGATTGAGTATGTAGTTTTTTGAGCATTTTAATCAAATTAGAGAGATTTAGAAATTCAACGGTGAAAATGTGGATAGAAACAAAAAGTTTTTGATACTTACTTTTATCACTTATACTCAATCATATTCCA
>JAPYWX010000015.1 GCA_028276145.1 Spirochaetota bacterium | reverse complement strand
AAATATATATAACCAACTCTTTTAACATCTTGAATACCCTCGTACTCTTTTTTAATGTCCTCTGTATCCTGAGAATATTCTATATCAACTACAAAATTTTTGTTCTGTAAAAATATTTTTAAATTTTCCAAAGAAAAATCCCTTACAAGTTCTTCTAATCCCCCCATTAGGCACCTCCTTGATTCTCAATTGCTATGATAAC
This sequence comes from Spirochaetota bacterium, assembly GCA_028276145.1. GTDB lineage: Bacteria > Spirochaetota > Brevinematia > DTOW01 > DTOW01 > JAPYWX01. The sequence continues at coordinate 16,534 of JAPYWX010000015.1, read as the reverse complement.
TTCCTGATTTGATGCCTCTAAAATCTTCAACTGATTTTCTACTTTTTCTATAAAATCATTCCCAACCTCGTTTTTTATTTTCTCTAGCTCACTTTTTACTTTCTCCAAATCCCCCGCTTTTAAATCATCTTCAAGGTCAACTATCCTTCTCACAACATACTCTGAAATGCTATAATACTCTCTAATATCTTTAATCAAAGATTGAACAAAAGTTTTCAACTCTCCAATATCTCTATTTTTCAAATCGTTTAATAAATTGATTGCTTTATTTTCTATGTCATTGGGAGAAGCTTTTCTTCTTATGTATGCTTCCTTGTTAAGCACTATCCTATAATTTTCCCAAAAAGATTTAGACACCTCCAAAGCTTCTGTTTCCGGTGTAGCTTTTATTCTCTCATAAACTTCTTCAAAACTTACAACCTTTGGTTGTCTCTCTAAATAATCTTTATAACCAACAAACAAATCTTTACCTTTCCTAACGAATACCATGAGTTCATTTTTATCGGCTCTTTTGGATGTTTTTATTCTTTTGGGCATGTTCTTAATTTTCTCTACAACCTCAGGATATTTGTTTTCTATCTCTTTAAACTCATTTCTAACTTTTGTGAAGAAACTTTCTTCTTCCTCTATGTATTGATTTAGCCTCTTATAAAGTTCAGATTCTTTTGGCTCTTCTGATGGGTCAAAAATTTTGGCATCCTCGCCTAATATGTTATGAATCATGAACATTTTCGCTTGGGCTATCTCTCTTGATCTTATTATATCTGCTCCTTTTTCCGTTGGGAAAAAGTTAACTATATAAATTTCATCGTAAACCTTTTTACCTATCCTGTTTATCCTACCAACTCTCTGAATAACCCTAACAGGGTTCCAAGGTATATCATAGTTTATAACTACTCCAGCTCTGTTTAGATTATACCCTTCTGATAGTTTATCCGTTGTAAGCAAGATTTTATATTTATCTTCCCGTTCCTTATATTGAGCATCAAAATTTTTTACTATCTCTTCAAAGGTGGTTTTACTTATATTACCAAATGCAGACAAAACAATATCCTTAAAGTGGCTTTTAAGTATCGTGTCTAAATGCTTCGCCGTATCAACATACTCGGTAAATATGACAACTTTTCTATTTTCCTTTAAATATTCCTCAATACCTTTTATAAGCCTCTCCGCTTTAGAGTCATTCTCTATAAGCTTGAGAGATTTCATCTTTGTTAGAAATTCATCAAAAAGCTTTATATCACTTTCAATATCTCTTATAAACTCATCTTTGTACTTAAATTTATCTAAATCATAAACTTTGTAGTTGGGGCTGTTAGTATTTTCTTTTTCTAGATTTTCTTCGTATTCCTCAAGTTTTTCTAAAATTTCTTCTTCGTCTTTTTCTGCTAAATCCTCTATAAGCTCTCTATCAAGAATGAACTTGTTTGTTTTCTTGATAAAGTTTAAGGCTTTTTCGTTAATGCTTTTAAATCTCTCTACACTCTCATAAAAAGAACCGAAGCTACTTTCAAATCTTTTTACAAGTAACCTTCTCATTAAGTTATATAGGTTTCTTTGGTACATTAGTGTGAACCTTTCTTCTTTCCGTAGATTAGATTTTTCCTCAAACTCCTCCCCAGTTACTTTTTCTACCTCTTCATCTAAAATATCCCTTTCGTAAATGATTGGCATGTATATTGCACCTTTAAACCTTCCGCCTAACCTTGCTTCATTAAATGCTCTTATCACTTCATCGTAGAATTCTGATTGTTCTTTAGTTAGCTCATAAAACCATTCTATGGGATCTTTGACCTCCGGAAAGTCAATCTCTTCTCCGTAGTGCTTCAAATCAAGTCTATTTCTTCTTATAACAACAGGCTCAAGGATAGCCCTTACATGCCTTGCAATCTCTTTTACCTTCCCCCTCACTTTGTTCATATCAATTTCACTTTCTTCAAATATGCTACTGTAGTAGTTACGGACTCTTGCGATTTTGCTCTTGTCTTTAGAATCATAGTTCTTATTTATGTAAGAAAGTTTGCTAAACAATCTCTCATACTCATCAAACTTATACTTAAGGTTCTCATCGAACACTATAGTTGATTTCTTTGGTATTGTGAAGAGTTTCAAGAGTGAAAATATATCTGAAGGGCTATTGTTAAATGGTGTTGCTGTCAAAAGTAAAACCGTTTTACCTCTGCATATTTCCTTAAGGTAATGATAACTAACCGTGTTTTCGTTCCTAAATCTGTGTGCTTCATCAACTATAACGACTTCTATATTTTTACGTTCTCTAACAAATTTCAAAGCTTCTTCTAGCTTCCCAATAGACCAAACCTCCCAACCATAAAGCTCAAAATCTTCTAAATACTTTTTCCACCCGGTAGATTTATCATCTGTGCCAATGAGATGAGGAGGAGCTAAAACTATACCTCTTTTACCAAGTGCCTTTGCAACCATACACGCAACAATAGTTTTACCAAGACCAACAACATCTGCCAAAATCGTTCCACCGTGAGCCTCACAATTAGCTATAGCCTGAGAAATTGCCTCCAATTGGTAAGAATATTTCTTGTATCCTCTCTTTTCCATTAGCTCTGTAAAATCTTCGCTAATGTGCTTTGATTCATGAGTGTCAAGGTATGTCTTTAGTAGGTAAACATATGCTGTAAATGGTGACACCTTTCTAAGGAAGGTATCATTTCTAAAAGCATTAATTAATTTTTCAACATTATCTTGAGAAAGCTCTACTGAATTTTTCCATAATTTATCAAAGTACTCTTCTGCTTCCGTGAATCCGTAATCTTTTATCTCAACATTGAATTCATTTTGACTTATGAGTCCTGCCTTTGTGAGGTTACTACTGCCAGTTATGAAAAGGTGAGGTGTTGAAACTTCATCAATTTTGAATAGATAAAGTTTTGAATGGTTTGGCTCTCGTGTTTTTCTTATAACCAATTTTCTTTCTTCTAAGAGTTTTATGAAAAACTCAGCTTGATTATATATTTCCTCAGTGTCCAACTCTTCGCTAGTGAAAGCTAGCTTTATTGAATTTATTAATTCTTCTACATACTCATCATTACTTGTTGCTTTCTTTGCTACCTCATACAGTCCATAATTCCCCTTATCCACATACAAGCCAACTAAAACCTTGATGTGCTCTTCTTTAAGTTTTCCTTCATCATAAAGCTTTTTGAGTGTATCGTAAAATTGCCTAATGCCCGAGAAATAAAAGAACCCAACGAGGAATTTTAACTCTCCACTACGACTTATCAATTCATTGATTCTCTCACCTAGGGTTTTTGAAGTATCACTATTAGTAATGAAATTTTTCAATGTTCCCATAGAAATCCCCAAAAGATAAAATTTTGCTTTGGTTTTGAATTATTATGTATTCATTTCATGATTTCAAATTTGATAGATTTTGATATCAATTTTTAAAAACATCTAAGGATGGCAAAGGGTTACCTTCCCAATCAAAAAGTGTTTGATTGTCCCAAGGATTACCAAGCCCATTACTCCAACCAGTAGCCCCTACCCAACACCCTTCCCAGTAGAAAAAACCAAGAACTTTATTCTTATCAAACGATTTGAGTACGCTAATAAAATCCAAAAGAAATTTATTTTGTCCGTCCTTCGTAGGAGGATAATTTGTAACTATTTGATTGCTACCAAACACATTTGGATATCCGTCATAGTCTGATAGAGTCCAAGCATAAGCTGTCTCAACAATCAAAATAGGTTTACTATACTTCTTGCTCAAGTAATCAATCAATTCTTTTAAGTAATTTAAATCCCCATGCCAGTAAGGATAGTAAGACAGCCCAAGTATATCAAACTTTATACCCAAATTAATGACATTACCCAAAAACCAGTCAAAAAAACTCTTATTTTTGTCACCTGCTAGGTGAAGTATTACAAGTATTTTGTTATCAAAGTTTTTTATGCAATCATAAGCCGAATTAAAAATTTTAACGAAGTTAGAAAATCCACCGGCATTTGTTCCTGCTATCATACCGTCAGGCCACAAAAAACCATTATTTACCTCATTGCCTACCTGTATCATATCAGGTACAACACCTTTTGATTTCATATAGTTTAGAACTTCTAGAGTAAAGTTAGTTAATGAACTTATTAGTTCATTTCCTCTTAAGTTTGTCCAAGATTTTGGTTTGTTTTGTTTTCCGGGGTCAGCCCACCAATCACTATAATGGAAGTCCAAAAGTACCTTAATTCCTTCATTCTTTGCTCTCAAAACAATTTTTGTCATGTTTGTATAATCACAATTCCCACCACCGTATGGATTACCTAAGTCACCATAAGGATTATTCCATATTCTTACTCTTATCCAGTTTACCCCGAAATTTTTGAGGATTTTTACACCATCACTTTGAATACCATTGTAGTAAAATCTTACCCCACTAGATTCTACTTCATTCAGAGTTGACACATCAACACCTTTAATAAAAATGTTTTCGTTGGTACTACTAGATTCGGGTGAACTTACATTTGAACAACTTAAGAAAATTAGAATGATTGAAACACCCATTAACAAAAAACTTTTAGACATACAAGAAAGTTAACCAACTTACTTAAGTTATTCAAATTATTCACTTCTAAGTTTAACGATTATTTAAGCACAAGGTGCTATAAGCACTAGCAGGGAGGCTACGCCTCCCTGATAAAAAGTTAATCTTCTTCTCTTTCACCTACTTGCTTATCTAATGTTAGGAGAGCTCCAACATGCTTTTCTGCCATTTTTACCTTTCTCAATAACTCGTAGGTATTCTTTTCTTCTTCAACTTGTTCATCAATGAACCACTGTAGGAAACTATTTGTTGCTCTGTCATTCAAGTTTTCTGACAAAGTCACAAGCTCATTAATCTTACCAGTTATGTACTTTTCATGTTCGTAAGCTGCCTCAATAGCATGAGTTAAAGAATCCCAACTATGAGGTGGTTCTTTTATCTGTAGAAGTTTGACTTCAGCATTTTGTTTAATTAGGTAATCATAAATTTTCATAGCATGCCCTAATTCTTCCTTACTTTGTATTCTCATCCACTTAGCAAATCCATTTAGTCCAAGTGTTTCAAAATAAGCACTCATTGAAAGATAGAGATAAGCAGAATACAATTCTTCGTTTATCTGCTTATTTAACGCTTCAGCCATCTTTATATCTATCATACGTCCCTCCTTTTATCAAGTAAAAATAAAAAATCAACCTATGAAAGTCAAACATTACTTATTTCTTGTACTTCTTTGATAAATCCCGTATCACACCGCATATGTATTCAACTTCTCTGTTACTCAAAGATGGGTATATCGGTAATGAAACTATTTCACTGAATATTTTTTCAGAATTCTTAAATTCTGATAAATCAGGTTTTAGAACTTCTCTGTACTTTGTGAACCTGTAAACAGGAGTAAAATGTACACTCGTCCCTATTCCTCTATCGTTAAGAAGCTTGATAAATGTTAACTTGTCTATACTCCACATTTCAGTATTTAGCCTAATTGTAAATAGGTGGTACGATGTCTCTGTATTTTCTCTTATTTTAGGTAACCTTATAGTGTCCAAATCTGACAAATACCTAAAGTACAGGTCCCAAACTCTTTTCCTCTCTCTCTGCATCTTTTCAAAAACCCTTAGCTGTGCTATCCCTACCGATGCCAATATATCTGGGAAATTGTATTTAAATCCTACTTCGGTTATATCATATCCAACCAAATTGTTTTGGTATCTACTCCATGCGTTATGGTCCATTCCGTGTAGTCTAGTTTTCTTTATCTTGTCTAAAACTCTCTCGTTATTAGTTATTATTGCTCCACCTTCACCAGTATGAAGTGTCTTAGTTGCATAGAAGCTAAAAACGGTGGCATCTACACCTAACTTCTCTACATTCCCAACTTTTACACCATTCACTTTTGTACCAAAAGCATGTGCTGCGTCTTCTATTATCACTATACCTTTGCTACTAGCTATTTCAAGCACTTTTCTATCGTATGAATTACCACCGTAATATGTTGGAATTACGGCTCCCACTTTGTTGTTCATTTTCTTTTCTACCTCTTCAGGTGAAATGGTAATACAGTCATAATCAACATCTACTATTATTGGTTTAGCACCTACCAATAGAGCCATTTCAACAGGTGAAATGAATGTTATAGCTGGTATTATTATCTCTTTGCCTTTTAGGTCAAAGGCATCAAAAAGTAGGTGTAAACCTGCCGTACAAGAAGACACCAAAACTACACTCTTTTCTTCTATACCTAAATATTCAGCTAGTTTTCTAGAAAATTCAAAGTTCCTTTTGCCTGTTGTGAGCCAACCACTGGCTATAGTTCTAAAAACTTCTAAGTAATCATGAATTGTTATCGGTGGCTTATAAAATGGTATTTTTCTCATAAAATTGATATTAAAAGTTTCCTATTTCTTGGCCCATCAAACTCACAGAAATAAACTCCCTGCCAAGTACCAAGTACAAGCTGACCATCCCAAACTAATAATGTTAATGATGGCCCTACAAGAATTGATTTTATGTGAGCGTCTGAATTCCCCTCAGAATGTAAATAATTGCCTTGCTGTGGTATTAACTTCTTCATCTGATTTAAAAAATCAGACTTAACACTCGGATCTGCATTCTCATTTATAGTTACGCCGCATGTGGTATGTGGTACGAATAACGCACAAATACCATCCTTAATATTAGAAAGTTTTATATGTTTTTTTATGAGTTCAGTTATATCTATTATCTCTTCTCTTTTTGAAGTTTTGATTATTTCTTCAGCCTTGTACATTTTATTCTCTACCGATGTATTCAAGTTTTTCTGTAGATATTACTATTGTATCACCAGTTTTTATGAATCCAGGAACCATTATTTCAATATTACCCTCAATGATAGCAGGTTTCCAAACGCTTTTGTCCGTTCCGCTTGTTACCTCACCAGTTTGTACTACTTTTACCTTAACCTTCTCAGGTATGTTCACAGCTATAGCTTCACCATTGTGAAGAACTAATTCCACTTTATCGTTTTCTTTTATGAACTTTGCATAGTTACCTAATACCCTCTCATTTATTTCAAACTGCTCATAAGTGTTTTCGTCCATGAAATAATATGTATCCTGGTCCTTATAAGAAAATACAGCTTCTATAAGTTGTATATCTGCTTCTTCTACCTTTTCAGATGGATTAAACCTTTTATCGTGTACATGTCCTGTCTTAAGGTCCATATACTTAGCATGAACTATAGAACCAAATTGACCACCTCCACTCTTTTTGTCAACCTCAATTACTCTACATATGTTACCGTCAATGACTAAGAAATCCCCCTTATGTATATCCGATGCCAACTTAGCCATTTTTTACCCCCTTTCTTAATGAAAGTATATACAAGAAGTATTCTGTTATCAAGATTTTTAATGAAATAAGATTTTCTTGAAACACTTTCGTAAAAAGTTAGAAAATACAAATAAAATGTTTCGTAAGATGAATGTTAGTGAGATAGCTGAGATTGTTAAGATTTCTTCACCTTCTACTGCTGTCTACGTCGGATGTGATTCAAAACAACGCGGTGAAACATGTATATTTGCTACTGTAGTTATCATTCATCACGATAGGTCAAGAGGTGCTAATGTTTTCGTACAAATAGAAAAAACAAAGAAAATACCTTCCCTTAAGCAAAGAATAATGATGGAGACATTCAAAGCTGTTGAAATAGCTCTACAAATAGCCTCTTTCATCCCTGATAGAGAAATAGAAATACACCTTGACATAAACCCTTCACCTAAACACCCTTCCAATGTTGCTCTGAAAGACGCACTCAGTTATGTCTCTTCTCAAGGATTCAAACCTGTTTTTAAGCCTTATTCCTTCGCAGCTTACTCAGTAGCTGACTATGTATGTAAAAAAGCACATTAGTGCTAAAATCGTTTTCAGCACTCTTTCAACCTTTCCAAAGAATACATAAGTATTCTTGAAAAATACTTAAATTCATCCCTAACGCTAGGCTTACACTCCTCAAACTCTTTTTGACCCCTAAAATACCCAAACAGAGGCTTACTAACCAAGTTCAAAATGAATGGATACTTATCCATCATATCATTGATATGATTAAACGTAATTTCACTACTTGATAAATCATCTATATCACTTTTTAATTCCTTAACTCCTCTTAGAAGATTTTTCACATTTAATTTCGGCTTATTCGTACTTGCTACTATTCGCTGATTATTAATATTAGGTTTGGAAGAAAAGAGAGATTCCAAGAAACTCCTACCTTCTTCAGTTGACAAGTTTTTTATTCCTTTTAATTTAACACCATCAGAGATATTAAAAACATTCTCTAAATTAGATGTATCGCTAGCACTGTCAAACCATAATTTATATGTTTCCATTATCTTGTGAGTTATACACTTTTCATCTTTTATACCCTCAAGGTATATGTAATCTTTGAAGATGCTATGACAAGACTTTGTGTCCGATGTGCTAAAGTAATCTGAATGAATAGTAAAATACTCGTGATTTGGTGAACCGGGAAGGTGTGAAAAGAGATAAGGGAAACCTAAATCAACCCCAACCATTATTGAAGGATTAGCACCAAGCAGTAATGAAAGATGGAAAAGGTTTGTGCTCACGGAGCCACCACTCTCCAAGCCAAGCAATTTATACTCTGCCAGCTCCTCAATCCAACTAATAGCCGAATTCGTCATTTCAAAGACCACATTACCTATCACCTCTATATGCGATGTTTTTGAAAGGAAAATGTTTCCTTTGAAACTTCTTATTAGTTCCGGTGAAACAGTTATATCAGAAATTAAGGTTAAACCTTTTGTCTCAACACCAAAAAAATCCTTTATATTAGCCAACTGAGAATCAAGAGAAAAAACAATATCAGGAATTATCCCTTGCGATAGTGTAGTTTTCAAAGCGGTATCAACGACACCAAGAACAAACTTATCTCTGTATTTCTTTAGGACATCAAACAATAGCCAAGCAGAATACCCAGCACCAAGCACAACAAAAGGTTTATTGAATAGGTAACTAAAATCATTTTTTAGTTCGTTTTCTGATAAACTACCAAACCTGACAAGGTTTGGTAAATTCAAAAATATATTCTTTATCCAAAGTTTATCAAAGTTAACCCTTGTAAGCAAATCTGAAAATTTGGCTTTTACTATCCTGTGTATGTCCTCAGAAATACTTTTGTACCGCTCAGTATTCAACCTATAAGACCCTGGGAAGATGACAAACTTAACATCTCTGACCTGCATGAAATCAACAAAATTCAGAATGGTATATATATCGTTAATGTTGTAGTTTGTTATCAAAAATCCACCTACATTGCTAACATAGTTCAAAGCGATATCATCATCCAACTCTATTGGTAATACGATAGAATTAGGGAACTCGTTTTTTAGAATTTCAACATGATAGCCAAGCCCTACACCTAGAACTATGAATAGGTAAATGTTATCTCTCTGTAAGTTCAATGAATCAACAATAGTTCTAGCCTCTTTTATGGGGTCATACAAGCTATGAATGGCTATGCCATTCTTTTTAATTGCTTTTACACCTATTTTTGATTCTACAATCTCCAAATTTTTTAATGACGCTGATTGTCTAAGCTTCTGGATGACAACACCACTCAATGATAGGTTATTCAGAATCTTCATCCACATATTGTAATTCTTTAGTTAGGACATCAACCCACTTTTTGGCTTCACCACTAAGTCTTGAATTAGGGTACTCTATTAAAAATTTCTTGAAGGTTGCTATAGCATCAACAATTTTACCTGCCTGGTATAGCACAACTCCTTTCTTAAACAAAGCGTCTTCGTCTTTGTTTTTAGGTTCGTTATTCATTGCTTTGTCAAAAAACTCAATTGCCTTATCATACTTTTTGTAAATAGCGTATATCTCACCTAACCAATACAAAGCAGCATCCTCGTACATCGTATTGGGGAAGGTATTAACAACCTTTGCGAAATATTTAGCAGCTATAGAATATTCCTTTGCTTGTAACTGCCTGAAAGCATACTGATAAAGTTGTTTGGAATACGCCTGTATGACGGAATTATAGTACTTACTACCCTTTCGGTACTGGAGAAAGTTATCATAAATGTAGAATGCCTTATCATAATCACCTGTCTCAACGAATACTCTAGCTTTACCAAGCTCAGCAAGTTCTGTATTTGCCCTCTCAAAGTATATAAGAGCAGTGTTATAATCTTTCCTGTAGTAGTATATGTAACCTAACTGAGTAAGTATATTATTCCTAGTTGATTCATCTTGAGCAATTGTTAGAGTTCTCTTTAAGTATTCTTCTATTTCTGGGTTCATTGCCTCACCTTTTTCTCTCAGTATATCACCTAATAATTCTATTGACCTAGTTAGTACTTCATCGTTCTTACCTTCTGAAAAGAATTTTCTTATCAATGCTAACAACCTATTCTGTGCAGTCTCTAACTTACCTAGTTTATAAGCACTAAATGTAACGAAGTACTCTACTTCGTTATAATATTGGCTCTTTGGGTAAGTCGCCAAGAATTTGGTACCGTCCCTTATAACATCCTCGTACATTCCGTAGTCAAACCTACTTTTTATGAGAGAATATGAATTGTTTTCTGACCATTTAAGATACAAGAGTACACCACCAGCCACCAAAACTGAAAGCAATACTACTATCAGTATAGGAATTAAAACGTTCTTCATTCTTAACCTCTCGGCTCAGTATTCTAGAACTATTTTCGGAAGCAAGTACTTCTTATTTATCTATATGATACTATTTTCCAATTCTTGCCAAACTTTTTGAGAATATACCTACTTTCTCTAAAAACTTTTACCTTCTCTTCTTTTGTTCCTTTAACTACACTTCTATCGTACCCCCATTTGACAACCACGTAGGCGATGTCATCACTAACTTTTGATATCTCCTCAATTCTCGGTTCTGAAAGAAGCGATATTTCGGACTTTATTTGATTGTACCTATACGGAGAAGCAGTATAAGAAATAATTTGTTCAGTGTCCTTTTTTGCCTTCTCTTCCATGTAAGGAAGCATTTTTTCAAATTCCATCTTGAGATAATAAGCCAAAACCTCGTTAACAACCTTAGATATCTCAATTAACTCTTCCTGAGAGAATTCATCTTTAACTTCGTTCGTATTAGCAAAAGAAAAGCCTACTAAAAGCAAAACCAAAAAACTAGTAAGAAACACCCTTCTCATTCCTTCTACCTCCCACAATGTCATCTATCATCTTCTGCTCCTCGTTAATTACACCCTTAACATAGTCACTATACAACCTTTCTTTGTAATTTTCTAACGCTTTGACCTCTCTATCTTTTTGAAGATATTCACTCAAAGCTTTTTTAAATGGCTCTTCCTTCAACCTTATGTTTTCAAGCTGAAAGCTTTGAAGTTTGTTATTCGTGTTTATGTACTTATCGTAAAAGTCAATCATTGAAAAATCACCAGAAGCTACTTTCTCCTTCATCTCTTTTATCGTTCTTCCTTTCCTATCCTTCAAGTCATTTAATTTCATCACCTCTTTGTTATACTCCTGTGCCTTCTTTGAAAGCTCAATTTTCTTTATTTCTCGTAGTTTCTGCTTGATTTCCAAGACCTTTTGTAATCTAAACTCAAACTTTCTCATAATGGAATTTTCGTTCCTAAAGAGAATTATTTAAGGAAGAGGAAATCTTTTCAACTATCTCAGATATTTCTGACTTCTTAAAGTAAAGTGACTTCTTATTAGAAACCAACCTAGAGGTTATCTCTATTATCTCATCAAGAACAACTAAATTATTTTCTTCCAAAGTCTTACCAGTTGATGTAATGTCAACTATACAATCACTCAATCCAACAAGTGGTCCCAACTCAACCGAACCGTACAATTCAATTATTTCTGGCTCAACTTCTTTTAATCTAAAGTATGACCTAGCAATGTTAGGAAACTTTGTAGCTACTTTTATTGATATACTATTGAGATTGACCCCCTTTTTACCCGCAACAACCATTTTACAATAACCAAACCCCAAATCCAAAAGATGGAAAACATCGGGGTTTTCCTCTACTAACAAATCATACCCAACAACTCCCAAATCAGCTATCCCCTCAGATACATAAGTTATTACATCCTTAGCTCTGACAAGAAAAAATTTAATTCCTGACTTACTTTCTTCAATTATTAACTTCCTTGAATCTTCCTTAAGTGGCTCTTCAATTATCCCAGCCTTAAGGAACAAATTAACAGTATCCTCAAAAAGCCTACCCTTCGGAACAGCAATAGATAAATTCATGAAAAAATTATAAAAGAAACTCAAGCGTACATATAAATTCCTTTAATCACTTGAAAAAATCTTGTGTTTGTTAGCAATTCTCTAAATTTAACCACTCCAGAGAGTAGAAATAAGTATTTTGTGCTATAAGCACTTGTGCTATGAAGCACTTGAGTAAAAAAAGTAACTCACCTACTTTTAAGGAAGAATTATTAATTTCCAAAAAGACAACTGTCTTCATGAAAATTTTAGTGTGAAGTACGTAGGTTTTTTTCTTGAATACCTATTTTTCGTAATTCTTAAGTTCATAGTACTACTTTTAGGTTTCAAAAGATCAAAGAAGATTGGTAAATGGCTTGGAAGAGTGATGTTTAAATACCTAAGAAACTACAAAGAAAGTGCTCTAAAGAATGCTGAAGTCATATACGGGAGAGTAGACGAAAATGTAATAAAAATGCTAGAAAAAGCATTTGAGAATGTAGGTATATTTCTAGTTGACTCTTTTTTCATCAACAGAGTAAACGAAAAGAATTTCAGTGAATTTGTTGAATTTGAGGATTTCAAATATATAGAAGAAGCACTGAGTAATAAAAGAGGTGTAATTGTTGTTACTGGGCACTTTGGGAACTGGGAATTTTTAGCAGGGGTACCTGCTAGGCTAGGACTCGTTGACTTAGGAGTTGTGATGAACAGGCAAATTAACCCTTTCACCGAAATGATGATAGTAAACACAAGACGCAAAGCTAAAATGAAAACTTTCTACAACCAACCAGAAGAAATGAAAAAGATAATATCACACTTAAAAAATAATGGAGTATTAGGAATGGTTGTTGACCAAGCGTACTATTTTGACCCTATTTTCGTTGAATTCTTCGGTACGCCTGCACCAACAGCTAGAGGACCCGCTGTATTTCATCTAAAATTTAAGTCCCCCATCGTTCCAGCAAGAAGTATTCTAATGGAAGATGGAAGGTACAAACTGAAATTCTACCCACCCCTGAATTTTGATATGCCTTTGAATGAAGAAAGTGTTAAAAGTATAATGAGGCACATAAACAAAATCTTTGAAGAGTGGATATTAGAATTACCAGAACAATGGTTCTCTTGGACACACCCAAGATGGAACGTTGAAGGGATAATATATAGGAAAAAACAACTTACTTCAACTACGCCTTAATGTTATTTCACCAAAACTAAACATCATTATCCTTCTGTCCTTTTCCACTACTATTTCACCAGACCTAGAAACATCAACAAACCTACACTCTATTTCTTCATCACCTTTTTTAACAATAACCTCTTCCCCAAGATATCCCATATTCTCCTTCCACTCAGAAAAAAGGCTATCGTAACTCGTATTAACAAACTCATCAAAATATGACAAAATTTGAGAAATAATAGAGACTCTTTTCACCTGAAAACCCAAGATTTCATAAAGAGATATAGCATTTTTCACTCTCTGAGATATAGTCGAATTAACATTCAAGCCAATACCGATAACTACAGCTTCAACAACCTTAGATGTCATCTCTATTGATGTCTCTGTGAGTATTCCACAAAGTTTTTTGTCTTTATAGTAAATATCATTAGGCCACTTTATGAATAAATCGCTAACATCAAAATTTCTCAATGTTCTAAGAACTGCCAAAGAGGAGGAAATAATATACTTTAAAACATTTACCTCACTGTTAGGTTTCAAAAGTATGCTCATTGTTATATCCTTATCCTCCTCAGAAACCCATTCCCTACCAAACCTACCTTTTCCCTTTCGCTGAGTTTTAGCTATTACAACTGTGCAATCATTCATTTTGTCAAAGTTCTTCAAACAATAAGTATTCGTCGAATCAAGCTCATCAAATATCATTATTGAGTACTTCTTTGACAATTCAGATAACCTAAAATTTATTAAGGATGAGTACAAAACATCTTGATAAGAGACAAGCTTATATCCTTCCTTTTTGCGACTTTCTATATCAAACCCCTCGCGTATTAATTCCTTTATATACCTATTGATTATCGTTCTACTTACCCCAATTTCTTTTGCTATCGCATCTCCTGAAACAAAATCCTTCTGCAGTAGCAAATAATTTATTATCCTATCCTTTATTGTCTCTTTACCTAACTTCATTTAGAAAATTATCTTCCCAGAAAACAAGTTTTTTCAAGAAAAGAAATATTTTCCCCTTAACTCTAATAGAAAAGTTCTATCTAGGACATTAGAAAATTTTGTCAAATTTTTTAATCTTTATTTTTCCCCAATCTAATGAATTCAAATTTATCTTATTACTCTTTTTGATTCAAGTCAGTTTCTGATAATGCTTTTGTAATAATTACTTTTGTTACAACCGTTTTATTAAACGCTTTCCAATTATTTGTTTTGACATTTTTGATATAAACATTTATTGTCATCGTTTTAAACCATTGCACAATTCTGTATAGGGGCGAACCTGTGTGTTCACCCCTTGAATTGTAATTATCATTTATATTAAGGCAGACACATAGGTCTGCCCCTGTAATGATGATAATAACATGAAAATAATTCAGAATTGTTATTTATTTCAAGGTAGATACACAGGGCTTCCCTATAATAATCATACTATTTCAGGTGAATTGAATGGCAATGATGAATTTCAAGATTGTATTTCATAATTTTCTCTTTGATATCATTTCATTAAAACAATTCAAGATCAGGCATAAGTTCTTTAAGCACTTAATTAAGAGGGTGCTATTAAGCACAAGGTGCTATGAAGTACGTATCTCAGTAAAAATTTCTAAAACTCAACCAACACAACATAACTCTCTTTACTTCTCTCAAAACTCTACAAGTATTGTAGGATTTTAATCTACAATTGTTAACTTTTTCATAAACCATTCACTATTTAAGTAGGTTTTTAGGAGGAAGTTATGTGTCTAGGAGTTCCGGGGAAAGTTGTTGAGATATACTATGACAAGTCGCCTCTTATGGGTAAGGTTGACTTCGGTGGTGTAAAAAGAGAAGTATGTCTTGAGTATGTACCTGAAATAAAAATAGGTGAATATGTTATTGTTCATGTCGGATTTGCTATAAGCAAGCTAAATGAAGAAGAGGCAAAAAGTGTCTTTGAATACCTTGAAGAGATGAACAAAATATCTGAACAATTGGGGGAGTAATATGAAGTATGTAGATGAATATAGAAATTCAGAGATTGCTAAAAAATACATAGATGAGATATGGGAAATAACCAAAGGTAACTGGATGATAATGGAAGTTTGTGGAGGTCAGACACATACGATAATCAAATTCAACATAGATGAAGTTTTGCCAAAAAACATAACATTCATTCATGGTCCTGGCTGTCCCGTATGTGTGACACCTTTAGAAATGATTGACAAGGCTATAAAGATAGCAAGCTTACCTAATGTTATATTCTGCTCCTTTGGTGACATGCTAAGAGTCCCCGGGTCAGAAAAGGATTTATTTGCCGTGAAAGAAGAAGGAGGAGATGTAAGAATTGTTTATTCACCTTTGGATGCTTTGAAGATTGCCATTACTAACCCTGACAAGGAAGTTGTTTTCTTTGGAGTTGGATTTGAGACAACGGCACCAGCGAACGCAATGGCTATATATCAAGCTAAGAAGATGGGAATAAAAAATTTCTCAATGCTTGTATCTCATGTTTTAGTGCCTCCAGCAATGGAGGCAATATTAAGTTCTCCAAAGAACAAAGTTAATGGCTTCCTTGCTGCTGGGCATGTATGCACAGTCATGGGATACACGGAGTATGAGGAGATAGCAACAAAATACAAAGTACCCATCGTTGTAACAGGCTTTGAACCACTTGATATATTACAAGGCGTACTAATGTGTGTCAAACAACTAGAAGAAGGTAGGTATGAAGTTGAAAACCAATATACCCGTTCGGTAAGAAGAGAAGGTAATACCTTTGCTCAAGAAATAATGAGGGAAGTATTTGTCGTTGTCAATAGAGTGTGGAGGGGTATGGGAGAAATACCAAGAAGCGGATTAGGAATTTCTCCAAAATACGAAGAATATGATGCTGAGAAAAAATTTGATGTTGGTTATCTTTCGGTAAAAGAACCTGAGGAATGTATAGCTGGACTAGTTTTACAAGGTGTAAAAAAGCCTTACGAATGCAAAGCATTCGGTACATTGTGTACTCCTGAGCATCCTCTAGGGGCACCAATGGTATCATCCGAAGGTGCTTGTGCTGCCTACTATAATTATAAATTTAACAAGGAGGTGGTATGAGCGAAGGATTCAATTGTCCATCACCAT
>JAPYWX010000014.1 GCA_028276145.1 Spirochaetota bacterium | reverse complement strand
ATGAAAAGGTATGTAGTAAGTTGTAGAGTAATAACTCCGCTTTTTATGGGTGGGGCAAATCGACAAGCTGAATTGAGGACTCAGTCAATAAATGGAATGCTCAGGTGGTGGTTCCGTGTTGCTGGTGGTAGTAAAAAAGATGAAGAAAGATTATTCGGATGGGGTGGTGATGAATCAAAACAAGGGTTAGTGAGGATTAAAATTATCTCAAACAAATTTGAATCAGAGCCTTTCCCTGCAATTCCTGGTAATAGATATGTAGGTGATAATAGAGGATACGATTATTTGGGCTTTTCGTTAAAAATGACAGGGAGAAAAGCAGTACCTGTTGGTACCGAATTTAAAATGAAAATTTCTTTTCACCCCAGATCTACTGAAGATGATATTAAAAAATTCTTTGCTACTTTGTGGCTTGCTTTTAATCTGGGTAATTTTGGTAGTAGGAGTAGAAGAGGTTTCGGCTCAATCAAAATTGAGAAAATTGAGGAAAACGGTAAGGATATAACAAACAATTGTTTTGGGTTGAATTTTCTACCTGACGAAAATATTGAGTATTGGATTGAGCAGAATTTAGAACTAATAGGAAAAATACTTAAGCCTTCGGCTAGGGAAGGTATACCTTATCTGTTTAATAATCTCTTACCTTACGTTTTTAAACCCAAGGAAATCTGGCAAAACTTATTAAATGAAATAGGTCAAAAATACATGGAGTTTAGAAAACCTAAAAAAATAGATGATAGGATAGTCTTCGGTTTACCTATCATAAAGGTTAAAAAGTACAAAGAGCTACGAAGAGCTTCACCACTTATGTTTAAGATTATTCAA
Organism: Spirochaetota bacterium; assembly: GCA_028276145.1. Classification (GTDB taxonomy): domain Bacteria; phylum Spirochaetota; class Brevinematia; order DTOW01; family DTOW01; genus JAPYWX01. Next base: position 15,951 of record JAPYWX010000014.1, on the reverse strand, counting down.
TTAATGGAAGGAAATGAACCTAGATATGCTTTGCTTCTAATAGGTATGGTACCAAATAAAGAACACGAATTTATTTTTCATCCAAATTTGGAGGGAGAAGTTAATTGGAAATTAATTTCTGATTTTGTTAGTAATCCTTACAAGGGAGGGAGGTAATGAAACCTCTAAGGCTCCCAGATTATGAAATAAAGATTATCAAGGAAACAGCCAAGAAGTACTTCGGTGAAAACTGTAGAGTTCTCATTTTCGGTTCAAGGACAAAGTTAGAGAAAAGAGGTGGGGATATTGATATTTTTGTAGAAACAAACTTACCTATAAGTGAGATAGTAAGAAATAAAGTAAAATTCCTTGCGGAGTTGGATTTCAAAATCGGTGAGCAGAAAATAGATTTGGTTGTATTCAATCCAAAACTCATGGAAAAAGAACTTATTCATGAAATAGCTTTGAGTGAAGGGATTGAGATATGAAGGAAAAGATTATTGAAAAACTTTTCATAGAATGTGAAAAGCACAAAAAAATGATAGATTGGGCAATAAGTAAAATAAAATCAAAAAATATCTATCCTTTCACACCAGAAGTTTTGAAAAACTTAGACGAAGATTCTATTTCACTAATAGATACACTTACTTTCAGATTTTCAAAACTTCAAGAGGCACTTGGTAATATATTTTGGGAACTTTTAGCTTTGATGGGCGAAAATACAGAAGACTTCACATTTTTGGATGTCCTTAATAGAATGGAAAAATACAAAATAATAGATAGCTCTTTTGAATGGCAAGAATTCAGAAGGATTAGAAATATCATCACTCACGAGTATGAAACAAATTACAATTTGCTTAGTCAAAGTTTAAATTTGTTTTTTGATAAGATTACTTCTATTTTGAATTATTATCATAATGCTAAAAGATTTTATGAAGATAGAATTAGGGGTTAGGGTATGTTGAAATTTACTTTGAAGCCATACGATGTTTTGTTTTTCGGTTCTGGTAAACCGTTTAATAGGGGTGATGTCGTTAATTCTTCATTCCCACCACACCCAAATACTTTAGCAAGTGCCATATACTCAAAATTGTATCATTCAAACATGATTGATGAAAGTGTGGTTAATAACCCAAATATAATTAATGCTGTCTACGGTCCATTTATACAGAAAGGTGAAAAAATTTATTTCCCAAAACCTCATAACATCTACGGCAAAAGGAAACAAAAAGATTTAGAAAAAGTATTTATTATCAACATTCCAGAAGAGAAAACTTCAGAAAAGGGAACTTCGGAAAAGAAATTTAAACTTTTTGACCCTTCGAATACGAATAAACCTGAAGGAATTGAATCTCTTCCAGTTTATATTGGAAACGAAGAAGTAGAGCCATTTAATGGCTTTATCTCTACCGAAGGATTAAGAAAATACTTTAATGGCGGTGAGATTGATGCGAAATCTGATATCATACTGTATGAAAGCAATAATGAACAAAAGAGTATTTTCAAGAGAGAATCAAGAATTGGTATTTCTGTTGATTCCTCTTCTAATTCTGTGAACTCGGAAGATGCACTTTTTAGAGTAGAGTTTCTTAGGTTTCTTGAAGATGTCAAACTTGTCTTTTGGGTTGATTTTGACTTGAATGGTGGAATTAAAAATATCAATGAACACCAAAAACTCGTAGAGTTTTTTAATGAAAATCCTAAATCTCTAAAACTTGGTGGTGAAATGAAAAATGTAAGTTATGAAGTTGAAGAGGACGATTTCAATAAAATTATTGATGACTTGGGATTGAGTAGACTTATTGATATCTCTCCTGATAAAGGTTTGAAGGTTGTATTTCTAACTTATGGTGTTTTTGATGAACCTATAGGAATGATTAAGATAGATGAATTTAAGACTCTTTCGGCGTGTTTCAGTGGGTATGATTTTATAGGGATTAACTTAAAACGAACAAAGCAGAGAAAAATAAAAAGAGCACTACCTCCCGGTAGTGTTATTTGGTTAAAAAGTACAACTGAGAAAACTCTTAATAATCCTACCTTCATAGTTGGTGAAGGTGGGAATTATGAATTTGATTTTCCTAAAGGTAAACAGGAATTTATAGGTACAAATTTAGTTTTATTAAAGGAGGTTGGATATGTATAAGAAAAGTGGTGTTTTGACATTTTACTCTGAGACACCTGTACATATGGGTACTGGTCAGAGTGTTTCTTATGTTGATTTGCCTATTCAGAGGGAGAGACACACTTCATTCCCTGTACTATGGTCAAGTGGAATAAAAGGAGTGATAAGGGATTTGGCAAGTAGGAAATGGCCTGATAAGGAAAAAGTAGAACTCATTTTTGGTCCAGAGAGTGAAGGTTCTGAGTTTGCAAGCTGTATAAGTATAACGGATGCTAAAATTCTACTTTATCCTGTTAGGTCACTTAGAGGGGTTTTTGCTTGGATTACATGCCCACTCGTTTTGAGAAGATTAAAGGATGACATTACTAGTGTTGGGTTAAATAAGGACTTGAATATTTCTGAATTTCTTAATGTAACTGACGGAGAGGCTTTAGTTTTTGGAGATGATTTAATCGTAAAAGATAAGAATGAAGTTGTGCTTGAGGAGTTTGTTTTTGGGGCTAGGAAAGAGAAAGAGAAGGAATTAGAGAACTTCGCCGAATTCTTGAGTGGTTTTTTGCCTAACAATGAGCTTACATCCGAATTAAAAAAGCATCTAGTTATAGTTTCTGATAATGTATTTAAGGATTTTGTTAATTATGCTGTTGAGATAAGAACGAGGATAAGAATTGACCAGGCAAAAGGAACAGTCAAAGATGGAGCACTATTCAGTGAGGAACTCATACCATCGGAGAGTGTTTTTTATTCTTTGGTTTTTGTTGGTGAACCTTTTAAGAAAGATGGTAAATTGAATAGTGCTGATGATGTTTTCAACGAGGTAAAATCTTTGTTTGAAGGTAACGGGCTTATACAGTTAGGTGGGGATGAGACAACAGGTAAAGGGTATATGAGAGTGAAATTTTATTCTTAGTAGGGGGTGATGTATGTCAATGAAAACAATTGAACAAGAAAGGGCTAAATTTTGTATTGAGCAGGTTAAAGATAAAAAGCAAGATAAAAAATACAAATCAGCAGCTAAGAGCCTACCGGCTTTTATAGTTTCAAATGGTTTAATTCCTACACTTGCTTTTTATAAGTCAAAGAAAGAGAAAGAACAAGTTTATAATGCGATAAATGAATGGTTAAAAAATAGAGGTTTTGTTAAGAGTGATGATGCAATTAAGGATTTAGTAGAATCAGATTTCCAAACTCTTCGTCTTGCAACTATTGAAGCACTGGCGATTGCTAATTGGCTTAAAAGAATAGTTGAAGTAGAAATAGAGGATCAGACGGATGATAAAAAATAGAAAGGCTTGGGAAAAGTTTGAAATAGATTTACTGAGAAGTCAGAAAGTTGATTATGAAGAGAACTTTAGGATTTTTACTGAACTCTACCATCTAGCAAGGTCTCTGAATAAGTTTAATTTTGAGCCACTGGAGGATATGGAAGTTGATATAAAGTATGCTTTGGCTATAAATGGGGTGAAAAGGAAATGTAGCAATTAGGAGGTAGGCTATGAAAAATTACAATGAGCTAAAAGATTATATTTATGGTTCTCATAACGAAGTAAATTGGGATAACTGTGATAGTTATTCTTTAGTATTTCTCAAGCTAGTTAATGTTTCTTTAGTTGAGAATACAAAATCTAAGGAAGGATTTTTAAAATCATTTTCAAAATTACCTAGCTTACCGGTGAAATTCTCAGACAGAGTCAAAAGACAAATTGAAGATTTGAATAAACAGGGATATAAGAAACTTTTTAGTGAGTCTTTAAAAACATCATCACGTTTAATTGTTGGCTTTGGGGCTGAGCATGTTTTAGAAACATCAATAACACTACATCATTTATTCGGCATACCTTACATACCTGCAAGTGCAATAAAGGGCGTCGTTAGAATGGTCAGCTTCTGGGAAATTGCCGAGAACTTAAAGAATGACGGAGAAATAGGGAAATTACAGGAATACCTTTACGATAAACAAATAGAGGAAAAATTGAATGATGTGGAATTAAAACATAAATGTTTAGAACATAAATGTTTAAAACACAAACTTTTGTTTGGTACTCAAGGATTCAAGGGGCTTTTGGTGTTCCTTGATGCTTACCCTGAAGTAGAAGCAGGAAAAGGAATTTTTGAATTAGATATTATGAATCCTCACTATACTGAATACTATACTAAAGACGGAATTCCCGGCGATTGGGAGAACCCTAAACCTATAGTATTCCTAACAGTCAAAAAGGGTATACCTTTTCACTTTACTGTACTCATTGATGAGTACAGAATTAAAGAAATTTTAAATGACAAAGATTTTCCTAAGGAAGCAAAGGAAATAATAGAGAAGTGGGAAAGTGATAACTACTCAGAGTTAGAGGGGACTGCCAAAAAATGGGTTAGTGAGGCACTAAAAGAATTTGGCGTTGGTTCTAAGACGAGGTTAGGCTATGGAATATTTGAATGATTTCATTGATTTTGAGGTTAAAAAAATACGAGAAGGTGTAACGATGGTTCAGTTTGAATTAAGAAGGGAGCTTAGTCCGGAGGATTTGAAGGCTATTAATCCACCTGACCCAGTTAAAAATAAATTTTCAAAGAATGTTGTTGTGCTTTCGGGTAGGGGACCTGTGTGGCTCTATGGGTTTTTGGTTCATTTCTATCATCCTACCATTGCTGTAGCAATTTTTGACCCTAGGTTAGGTGGTGCTGTTGTTGTTGAATCACATAACCAAGATTTTAAAGTTGGTGATTTGATAAAAATAGAGGAGGAGGTATGAAAGTTTTTATTGCACCGTGGGGAGCTCCTGAAAAGTGGGGAGAAATTACTTATCAGTATGATGGAGATACTAGAAAAAGCAAATCAGATTTGCCTCTTATTAAGGAAAAAGAAAATCCCGATAAAATTTTTATTATTGTTTCTGATACTTTAATTGACTTAGACTCAGTTTTTAATTCAATTTCCAAAGATTCTTCTTATAGTGATTTAAGGCAAAAGGTTAAGGATTACATAACTAATGATTTTTGTAAGGGAAAATTAGGTATCTTGCCTGATGATGTTATTGTTTCTTATGGTTTCGGTGAGTTTAAGAATGTCAAATTTTTTGGTAATGCAATGGATTTTTATTATGGAGTTCTTAAGGAACTTTCATTTAAATTTTCACAACTCCTAAAAGGAGTTGGTAATGAAGAAAAAATAGAAGTAATCTTTGATGCTACTCACGGAATTAACTATACAACTCTTTTGAGCTATAGAGCATTAAAAGACATACTTGAGATATTAGCTTATGGCTTTGATGTCAGAATGAAAGTTTTGAATGCAGACCCGTATGTTAGCGGTCTTGAGGAAAAAGGAATATTTAACATCAATGTTATTGAGGATACTAAAATTTTACCAAGAATATTGGTTTATAATGATTCAAGAGAGCCAATTAGGCTGTTTAAAGGTATTAAAGAAGATTCTTTTAAGGAAAAGTTAGGAAAAGAAATTAGTGATTTCTTTGATTCTATTTTCTCTGATGGGTATTTGGAATATAGGAAAAAAGTTATGGTTTTCTTAGGTTCTTTGTTGTTTGCCTTACCGGTGTTTTTGATAAGCTATATGCAAAGTTCAGATGAACTTTTTGATAAAATAGAAAGAATATCTCAAAAATTTGAAGAAAAGATTTCTGTTTCTACTGATGGCAAATTTGAAATAGAAAGGGAAATTCAATTTAGTGAAAGCTTTGCCAATTTTGTTAAAGCGTTCCTTGTTAGCTCTGTTTTAGAGAAATTAGGTTTTGAGCGTATGGAAGAGGTACCTTTGACAGTGATAAAAGAGTTGAAAAGGAAAATATTCGATGGGAAGTTTCAGGTAGAAAGTAAGAGAATTGATGATGAAATAGATAAGATAGAAAACTTACCAAGAAATGGTCATTTGTTATACGAAGATTATCGTGCTTATTATTCTATTGTTGATAAGGATTATAAGCCTGCCCCAAAACCTGATAAAAGAAACTTTTTCGCTCATGCAGGCTTTGAGAAGAATGTCATCTCGCTATGTAAAAAAAATAATGATATTTACATTCGGATAATAAAAGATAATAGAAAAATATCTGAAAATTTAATAATAAATGATATCTCAAAAATTTAGCGGAGGTGTTTTATGGATTGGAAACAGAAGTTAAAGGCTATTTTGCATGACCCACCTTACAAATTGCTTGTTTTTGATGATTTAGCTAGGGAACATATAAATAAAAATCTTAAAAAAGCTCCTCATATAGAGTACAATAAGCTAGAAAAAAGTAACTCCAATTATCATGAACTTCATGAAATTTGGGCAGAAGAACTCTTAGGTTATATCCTTCCTTCGGAATGTATAAAGGATGAAAAAGTTAAGGAAGCAGACCAAATTGCTTCTGCACAGAGTAGAATCATCGTAAAACCTACGATAGATAAACCAGGATTTGAGGAAGCATCTAGGGTAGATATAAATGAAAGCTACTTTGTAGATATCTTTTCAGAAAAACCAGAGGAAGAGTGGAAAAAGGTTGAAACACCTGACCCCGGAAAGGTTAAGGAATTATTTCAAGAACTTGGAGAGTTAAACTTTAAAAGTCAAGATGAAAGAGCAAAGTTTGTATTTCTTTTCTTGTGGCGTTTCTATCCTGAGATTTTTGAAGAGATAAACTATCATCCAGCTGATTCTAGAGCACCCAACCATTCAATTTATGACCATCTAGTTCAGACATCAGCCGTTGTTTCAGCGCTACCAAGGCCGGCATTTCTGTTGTTCACTATATCACCTGTTCAGAGTTTCATTTCAAAAGCAAGGAAAACATCTGATTTGTGGGCTGGTAGTTATATGCTTTCTTACCTAGTTTGGGAAAGTATGAAACCAATAGTTGAAGAGTTCGGACCCGATACTATCATATACCCCAACTTGTTAGGACAACCTTTAGTTGATAAATGGCTATACACTGAATTCAAGGATAGGTTTGATATTTTCAAAGAAAGAACATGGTTTAAAAAGTTCATTGACAATTCACATCTAGATGAGAAGTTAACAATTGCTAACCTACCTAATAGATTCCTTGCTGTCGTTCCGTATGACAAGGACCTAGCTAATAAGTGCGAAAAAGCATTTAAAAGTAAGTTAGAAGATTTAGCTAAGGTATCAAAGAAAATTGGAATTGATTTAAGTAATGATATAGAAGATGATATAAAAGAAGACTTAAATTCATACTTCAAAGTTTATTGGGCTATGATGCCGTGGAGTGCTAATGGTATCTATTCACCAAAAGATGATGCTTTGGAGGATTATAAAACTTTGTTAGGTGAGGATGAACTTTATGAAACAATTAAAGAAATAATAGAACATCCTTACTATAGCACTGCCAATGTTGGCAGTGCCTATCCTTTGCTTTTGGAACTCACAGAAAAACTTCTTGGAGCGAGAAAGAGTATTAGAGATTTCAATCAACTTGAGGAGCCGGGTGAAAAGTGCCACCTTTGCGGTGAATTTGAAGTATTGAAACTTGATTGGGATAAGTTGAAGTTGAGTAAAGGGGTTTTGAAAGAAGGTGAAAAACTTTGTGGTGTCTGCTTAACTAAAAGGTTATTCCCTGAAATCATATCAAAAAAATTTAGTTTAGGGGAAATAAAATTCCCGTCAACTTCAGAGATGGCTAGCGTCGGAGAGAAAAGAGGAATTAGTGAAAAGGTTAAGGAAGAATTCGAATCATTTTTCTCTTTAATCGAAAAATTAGATATTCAGAATTCTGTTTCTGTACCTAAGCTAAAAGGGGATAAACTCTATAGTATTGATGGACAATTCTTGATGACAGAGACATACAGGACTGATTACTTTGAAAAGGAACTTGGTTTGAAGGTTGATGAAAAAGATATTAAGGAGATAGTTGAATTCTTGAAGAAGAAAGAAATATCGCCATCTAAGTACTATGCAATACTGCAGATGGACGGTGATAACATGGGTAAGTGGCTAAGGGGTGAATTTAATATAAAAATAGGTGAGTCAATACATAAAAATGTGAAAAAGGCTTTAATTGATTTTTCAAAAAGTGATGATAAAGTGAAAATAGAAAAAATTTTAGATTCTAGGCATCCTATTTCGCCTTCAATTCACCAAGTTTTTAGTAGGAGGTTGTCTATTTTTGCTTTGGAGTATGTAAGAAAAATCGTAGAAGTAGACAACTATGGTAAGTTAGTTTATGCTGGTGGTGATGATATACTGGCATTTCTACCTGTTGAGGATGTTTTAAACTGTGCTTATGAGTTACAGAAAACATTTAAAGAAGTTTTGAGTAAAAAAGCTACAATGAGTGCTGGTATACTGATAGTACATCACAAATACCCACTTTACCTAGCACTTAAGAAAGTTAGCGAAGCAGAGAAAAAAGCCAAAAATTTTTATGGTAAGAGTGCTTTTTGTGTCACTTTCATGACACACGGAGGCGAAGAAAGAGAATTTGTCTATAATTGGGAGTTAAAAGAGTTCGTAGAAGATTTAATTGAAAATTTCCATGAAGGCAAAATTCCCAGTACATTCCCTTACCAATACCTAAAGGTAGTTGAAGAATTGTACGATGGTAACTCAAATGATGATATAAAAGAAGTACTCAAGAGTGAACTAAAGAGAATTTTCATGAGAAAGGATAAAAAAATGGACAAAAAGTTTCTTAATGAGTATTTTGAGAAACTCTCGGTATGGTTTGAAAAGATGGATATTAAAAACTTTGCAAATATGCTTGTTGTGGCTAGGAAGATATCGGAGGAAACGAGATTGTTAAGAAACCTATCTCACAACGAGTACTGAGCAGTGTGCATGCTCAACTACTTTGTCAGCTATTGGTCCTATTGTGCGTTTGTTTAATAGTGTAGGATGTTTTTTAGTTCCGAGAACTATCAGGTCTGCTTGTAATTCTTCGGCTGTTTTGATAATTACATCTCCAGGCCTTCCGTATTTTATTAATGTTTGTGGAGTAACACCTTTTTCTTGTAATATTTGGGCTGCTTCGGATAATATTTTGCTGTAATACCTATTGGCTTGGTCTTCGGCTTCTTCTATTTCCGAAACGGTTTCAGCATAATCTGGTATTCTACCTACTGCTAAAAGGATTATTTCACCTTTAATGATTGGTAAAAACTCTACTAACCTTTCAAGTGCAATTTTTGAACTCTCCGAGCCATCATAAGGCAAAAGAATTTTCTTATACATAAGGCACCTCCTTATTTATTTGTTATAATTTCTCTTTTCAGGTCTTTATCTTCTTCCGTTGGTTGGAAGAAGATATCTGCTATTAATGTTGGTATTATCGCAGTTGAAATAACAGCTAATACAATCACTGAATATTGGTCTTTATTGATTATACCGTTATTTAATCCGTACAACGCCGATATTGTACCGAACGTCAAACCTGTACTCATCATTAAAGTATTAAACATGTTTGTTCTGAATGAAAACTTAAAAGCTATTCCTGCTGGGAATAAGCCGATAAACTTTGATGCTGTTTTTACTAAGAAGAACAATGTTATTAACCCTATACCTGAGTATAGGACTGCTGCATTGACGAGACTGCCGGCTTTTAAGAAGTAGAATGGAGTTAATAGAGCCATTGCTGATGCTCTTAATCGCTTTACTAGTTCCTTGTTTGAAGCGAAAATATTAGCAAGTACTGCACCTACTAGGTAGGCAGGTAAGACTGCTTCACTTCCCCCTTTAAGTGCTAAGAATCCTAAAAATGCTAATATGAACAAAATGTATTTTACTTCTGGTTCACTTGGGTGGTTCTGTACAAAATCAAAGTATTTGTGTGTAACTTTAGGTAAAATGATTAGTACAATTATGGTTACTACAATAAATACAGCCATCATTATTCCGAACTTTGTGAATATTAAGCCTAGAGCTATAACTGTCCCTAAGTCATTTATGAAACAAGCGGCAAGTAATAGTTTCCCTAAATTTGTTTTTTCTAATCCTTTTTCTACCATTACAGAATAAACCACTGCTACTGAAGTAGTTGATAGTGCAATACCTGTTAGTTGAGCTTGTTTAAGTGGCCATCCTAATACAAACTGTGTAAAAAGCCAAGCACCGAGAAAAGGAGCAAAGAATCCAATTAGCCCTAGTATGAGTGATTCTTTCCAGTAGTTTCTTAATACACTTGTTTCAATCTCAGCACCAGCGAGAAATGTAAGTATGACAGCACCAAATGAAGCCAAAAATGTTACCCATTCAGTTATATTTGGATGTATTGTATTACCTGCTATGATACCTATGATAAGCTCTACAAGGGCGGCTGATATAGCTAATGTTCGTGAAAATATACTGGCAATCAAAACCAATCCAAACCATATAGTTATATCTAACCATAACTTTTCCATTCTCTTCTCCTCAAGAACTGAAAAATAAGATGAGTATTTTAAACTTTTGGCTAAATTTAGGTCAAATTATACGAATACTGCTAAAAGTTTGGGGGACTTAGTTTTCTTAAAAATAGAGAGAGGCTTTGCCTCTCTAAATCAAATAGGATTTGCGAGGTGCTTAATAGCACTTCGTACTTCATAGCACTTGGTGCTTCATAGCACTCCGTGCTTAAAGCACTTGTGCCTAATGCACTTTCTAAATTAAGTACTTTTTTGCATATCTTTTGAGGTATAGAGTCTCTATATCCTTGATAATGATTTTAACTAATTTTAAAATACTCAGTAGGAAAGGGGGGACCGTATGGGTAAAAAGTATGTGTATTTCTTTGGTGCTGGTAAAGCTGAAGGTACAGGTAAGATGAAGGACATTTTGGGTGGTAAAGGAGCAGGCCTTGCTGAAATGACAAACATAGGGTTGCCTGTGCCAGCTGGTTTCACTATATCTGCTGAGGTTTGCGATTATTATTACAAAAATAATAGGACTTATCCTGAAGGGCTAATGGAGGAAGTTGAAGCCAATTTAAAAAGGTTAGAGGAGGTTACAGGTAAAAAGTTTGGTGATCCTTCAAATCCTTTGCTTGTTTCGGTTAGGTCTGGTGCTGCTGTTTCAATGCCCGGAATGATGGATACTATTTTGAACCTAGGTATCAATGATGAAGTTGTTGAGGGGCTTGCTAAGCTAACCAACAACCCTAGGTTTGCTTATGATGCCTACAGAAGGTTTATTCAAATGTTCGGTGATGTTGTTCTAGGTATCAACAAGAATGAGTTTGAAGCAGTTCTTGAGGAAAAAAAGAAAGAAAGGGGAGTGCAGTGGGATAGCGAACTTACTGTTGAGGATTTAAAGGAAATAGTTAAGAAGTTTAAAGAGGTTTACAAGAAATATGGTTATGAATTCCCTCAAGACCCAAGAAAGCAGCTTGATATGGCTATAGAGGCAGTATTCAAATCTTGGATGAATGAGAGAGCAATTAAGTATAGGGAGATAAATGATATAAAAGGGCTTCTCGGTACTGCTGTCAATGTCGTTGAGATGGTATTTGGTAACATGGGCGAGGATTCTGGTACTGGTGTAGGTTTCACAAGGAATCCAAACACTGGTGAAAAAGAATTCTATGCTGAGTTTTTGCCAAATGCACAAGGTGAAGATGTTGTAGCTGGTATTAGAACACCGATGAAAATTGATGAGCTTAAGAAAAGATTGCCTGAGGTTTATGACCAACTTATAAAGGTTGCTGAATTACTGGAGAAACACTATAAAGATGTTCAGGACATAGAGTTCACTGTTGAGAGAGGCAAATTGTTCCTACTGCAGACAAGGTCTGCAAAGAGAACAGGCTATGCTGCTGTTAGAATAGCTGTAGATATGGTTAAGGAAGGAATAATTACTGAGAAAGAAGCAATTTTAAGGGTACAGCCTTCTCATTTGGATCAGCTACTTCACCCAATGATTGATCCTTCTGAAAAGTATGATGATAAGGTTATTGCTAAAGGTTTGCCTGCTTCACCTGGTGCCGCAACTGGTCAAGTTGTATTTTTCGCCAAGGATGCTGAAAAATGGGCTAAAGAAGGTAGGGAAGTTATACTCCTAAGGCCTGAAACTTCACCTGAGGATATTGGTGGTATGCACGCAGCTAAGGGAATACTTACAGCAAGGGGTGGATTGACATCACACGCTGCAGTAGTAGCTAGAGGAATGGGTAAACCTTGTGTCGTTGGTTGTGAAGATTTAATTGTTGATGAAGAAAAAAAGATTGCTAAGACGAAAGACGGTAAGTTCACTATAAAGGAAGGAGATTGGTTAACAATTGATGGTAAGACAGGTTATGTTATAAGTGGTAAGCTTAAACTTGTGAAGGGTGAGATATCGGGATACTTTGCTGAGTTTATGAAGTGGGTTGATAAGTATAGAAAGCTTGGTGTTAGGGCTAACGCAGAAACACCTGAAGATGCCAAGAAAGCAAGAGAATTTGGTGCTGAGGGTATAGGTCTTGCTAGAACAGAACACATGTTCTTTGGTCCCGAAAAAGAAAGGATACTTTACTTTAGAAGTATGATAATTTCAGATACTTATGAAGAGAGAGTAAAAGCACTTAATAAGTTGCTTGAGTATCAGAGGAAGGATTTTGAAGAGTTATTTGAGATAATGGAAGGGTTGCCTGTTACGATTAGATTGTTGGATCCACCTTTACATGAGTTTTTGCCTCATGAAGAAGAACAAATGAAAGAAGTAGCTAAAGAGTTAGGTGTGCCGTTCGAGAAGATAAAAGAAAGGAATGAGCAGCTTAAAGAGTTTAACCCAATGTTGGGTTTCAGAGGTTGTAGGCTGGCTATAGTGTATCCAGAAATATACGAGATGCAAGTTAGGGCAATATTCCAAGCAGCTTGTAATATGAAGAAGAAGGGTAAAGATGTTAAATTGGAAGTTATGATTCCTATAGTTGCTGAGGTTAAAGAGTTTGCATATCTCAAAAAGAGGTTGGGGCAGGTCGCTAAGGAAGTTATGGACAAGGAAGGGATACAGGTTGATTATAAGTTTGGTACCATGATAGAGGTGCCTAGAGCAGCTTTAACAGCCAATGAGATAGCTAAAGAAGCTGAGTTCTTCTCATTTGGTACTAATGACCTCACACAGATGACTTTTGCATTCTCCAGGGATGACATTGGTAAGTTTATAGGGTCTTACAAATCTTTGAATATACTTGAAGATGACCCATTCAAGACACTTGATGTGAAGGGTGTTGGACAACTTATAAAGATTGGTATTGAAAAGGGTAGGAGTGTTAGACCTGACCTCAAGGTGGGTATATGTGGTGAGCATGGTGGTGACCCTGCTTCAATTATGTTCTGCCATAAGGTTAGAATGGATTATGTCAGTGCTTCACCGTTTAGAGTGCCTATAGCGAGACTTGCTGCTGCTCAGGCTGCCGTTCTTGATGAAAAAGGAGAGTTACCAGTTGATTAGTTTTTATACAAGGGCGGGTTACCGCCCTTGTAGGAATTTATTAATTCCTTGAGTTAACAACTCAAAAAGTTAGCTAACTTTCCTTAAGCAATCCTTTTTGTTCTTTAGTTCTCTTGTTGTTCTAGCACCTAGTAGTTTCATTGTATCTTTTATCTCTGACTTTATTTCCTCTAAGTACATTTTAACGCCGTCTACTCCTCCACCAAATGCATATATTGCTACAGGTCTTCCGATACCTACAAAGTCTGCACCCATACATAGAGCTTTTATCACATCGTTACCACTCCTAAATCCTCCATCAATTCCTATTATTACATTTTTGCCTCTTAACGCTTCTACTATTTCCGGTAGAACATCAATTGTTGCTGGCATTGAGTCGTTTACTCTACCGCCGTGGTTTGATACCATTATCACTTTTGCACCTGCTTTGTATGCTAATATTGCATCATCCTTTGTCATTACACCTTTGACAACAAACGGTAGTTTGGTGCTAGAAATAATATTTCTTAGTTTTTCAAGACTTTTCGGTTCAACATCTTGGTTTTTCATTTTCATTGTTATGAACGCTGCACCGTCTATATCCATGCCTACGGCAATAGCTCCGGCTTCTTCTGCTTCTCTTATTCTCTTTAGTATTTCCTCTTCGTTTTTCCTAGGTTTGTATATTCCTATTCCTAGCCCGAAATTTTCAAAAATCCCTCTTATTCCTAGTCTGTATTTCTGAGGGGTTGCACTATCCCCTACCATTGCTATTGTACCTGAGTAAATAGCACCTTTCATTACACTTCTAATGTATTCAAGTTCATTTACTAACCCACCTAAATTTGTCTGTGTACCTGTTATTGGCGACACCACCACTGGCATCTCTAATGTCAGCCCTAAAAAGTTTATTCTTGTGTCTACCTCTACAACATCGTGAATGTATCTCAGGTTTAGTTTGTATTTTTTTAACGCTCTTACATTTTCAACAAATGTTTCACCCGTTCCAATTCCGCCTATTCCAGGGACTCTGCCTCTACATGCTTCACCATTGCATTCTTTACATACATAGCAAGCCTTATTGAATCTTACTCTTGCTGTTTGTAGTATTTCTTCTTCCTTTGGAAGAATTATTTTTGTACCGTTTTGTGGTGTCTCTGTTCTGATTTTCACTGTGGTTATTGCTCTGTTTACATTTCTTATTGCCTCTTCTCTTGTTTTGCCTATGGCAATTATATTTCCTGCTTTGTCAAGATTGTTTTTTGGTTCAAGTATTTCGTCACCTACTTTGACTTTTATTATTACATCTTTTACCCCTTCTAACTTTTTGGCTTCTTCTACTCCTTCGATACTTTTTACTATTCCTTTGTATGGTATTATGGCTCTTTCTACTGCTGTGTATTTGTATTCATACTTACCGACTTCTGGTTCTTTACCTAAGTGAATAAGCAAGATATTCCTCATTAGATTTATTCCCGTAGAGTAGGGGAATGTATGAGTTGACATGAAGCCACCTGATAGTCTTGAGGCTATTTCGCCGATGTATGCTTTATCGTTTGAGACTTTAACATCGCCTTTTGCTGCTCCGTTTTGTATTCCTAGTTTCTTTATTGCCATTTTGAATTCATTTAGTGCTAATTCTACCTTATCGTTTGGTAGGTTTGTTGGCATTATGTGACCTGTTTCTACGAAGTATGGTGGGTACTCTATTATCCTGTCTGCTACTCCAGTTATTATTATATCTCCTTTGTAAACTATCGCATCTATGCTTAATTCTTCACCTTCTATGAATTCTTCTATTAATATTTTTTTTGATAGTGAATAGTTCATTGCTTCTACGAAGGCATCTTTGAGTTCTTCCTCTTTTGTTATTTCTCTTACGCCTCTTGCTCCCATGTTGTCTACAGGTTTTATTACTACTCTTTTACCTTTTGACTTTAGGTTTCTGAATGCTTCTTCTGCCTCGTTTAGTGATGTACAAAGAAAGAATTCGGGTACATTTATGCCGTTTTCTTTTAGTGTTTTTCTCATTAAAAATTTGTTTGTTGTCTTTTCGGCAACTTCTGGTGACACAAGGAAAGGTGCTACAATTTCGTTTATTTTTGCTACTGTGTATGACATGTCTGTACCTACGGTTATGGCTGTCAGTACTTTGTCTATTAGCTCTTTTTCTTTAAGTGTTCTAATTATGTTTTCGTAATCCCTTGTGCTTATGGGGAAAAATAAGTCGGCTATCTTTGAGCCAGGACAACTTGAATCCATGTCAAAAACTATTGATTTGTATCCCATTTTTGATACTTCTTCTATGAGTTTTACTTGTAATAATCCCCCACCTATACAAACGATGTATTCTTTCATATTCAATGAATTTTAGGTATATAAAGATGATACAATCAAACTACAAAGTAGTTTAACTACAAAGTAGTTTGTTGAGGAATTCAAGTTTTCTTGAATTCACCTAAGTAAACAAGAATTAGCAATTCCCTACCCTCCCACCCTATTTGTTGTA
>JAPYWX010000151.1 GCA_028276145.1 Spirochaetota bacterium | reverse complement strand
CTAAATACTCTTTGTCTGTGTAGGTAATATAAAATTTCTCTTCCTTGCCTTCTGTTGATATTGTTATCTCGTAGAGTTGGTAGCCACTCACATTGATTCTTTTGTACTTGGATAGCCCTAAGAAGCTTTTTAAGAATCTTTCGGCTTGACTTTTTGATTTTATACCTATGAGTACTAAAAAGTCTCTTTTTACTCTATTAAAATCGGATTCGTCTAGACTAAATGATGCTGCAAATGTTCCGGATATTGTTTTTTTCAAATCACTTATGAAACTAGGGTAGACTTGCAGTATATCTGGGTAGAAGGATTCTACAATGTCACCAACGAAGTTAGGACTTACAGAAGTAGAAAATAAAATATCATTTTTAGGTAGGAATTCAATATTGACACTTCTAGTGACTTTAGGTGTGTATATTTGCCTAATTCTATCTTTTGATTTTAGGTATGCTTTCCCTTGGTAAGATTTATCATCTTTTGAGTAAATCTCAAGAAAGCTAAGGTCCTCAGTGAAGTTATATTTAGCTATATTTGGTATGCCTATTGAAAAAGTTTTAGAGACTTTTTCTAAAGAAGCATAAGAAAAATAAGAGTATCCCTCAGAAGTCCCTTTTAGAATTACTGACCTAAGTGACCTTACAGAGTTAGTATCCAAAGAGGAGAATTTATTTTTTAATAACACATCAACAGAATCTGAAACACCAATATAGTTGCCTTCTTCTTTGGAGATGTAGACATTGAGTTCTTTTATTCTCTTTATGTTTCTTCCTTCTTTGGAGGTGTCTTCGATGCTGAATTTGTTGCTGATGATGTTTATAATGTTATCAAAGTCAGTGCTTACGGGTACAAAGAAAGAGGTTTTGGGAGGATAGACTTCGCTGTTTACGAATATGAAGTATTCGTTAGAAACAAGGTTTTGATATCCTATAATTTCAATGAGGTTTGAATAGACAGGAGATAGTGAAGATAGCCTATTTGAGCTTTGTGTGCTGAAGAACTCAACTGTTAGAGCTTCAGGAATTATGTTTAAATAAGTATTTACATCTAAAGAAAAACAAAAGTTTGTTATGAAGATTAACAAGATGGCAAAAATGAATTTTCTCATTCTTTCCTCCTTAGAATTTTGATTTTAAGCAAAATAGGACTTTCCTATCAATTTATTCAGGTTGAGATAAAGAGTTGATTTTTGAGTTTAGGTTGTAATTGTTTTGAAAAATTCAACATGCTACTGCGTATGTAAAAATTATATAACTTCGAGAAAATAGTTTTTCTCTATTAAGAAAGATTCTTTCCAAACATAAACATACCATACTATCCAGTTTTTACAATTTTACAAAAGAAAGTCAGGGATTGTATAATAGGTACAGAGAAGAGGTGGATAAATTTGAAAATCTAATACTTATAGGCAGATTAGCTGATTATAGATGTTACGATATAGATGATGTAGTAAAAAGAGCTTTAGAAGTATTTGAGGAGAGGGTTAGATGATTGAAGTATATAAAGATACTAAGATCTTTGTAGCTTGCCCTGCAAATTTTGCAACTGGAGGACCAGAAGATTTACACCAGCTGGCTTATCATTTGAGAAAAGATTTAGGTATTGATGCTTATATGTATTATTATAACTTTAACGATAAAGCTTTTAATAGCCCTGTCCATCCTGAATATGAAGTGTACGGAAATCCTTATGTTACAAAATTGAATGAGGTAGAGGATGACAAGAGAAATATAATTATAGTTCCTGAGGTACGAGAAGGGATAAGTTTACTACAACATTTCAAGAACATAAGAAAAGGTGTTTGGTTTTTGTCTGTGGATTATTACTATCTTTCACGATTTATAACAGAAGGCTTTGGACTTTTTGTAATGAGATTGGTAAATAAGATATCTGGAATTCCAACTAAGAAACCTTTATTAGGGGCTGGTACAACTCCAAGAAAATTTTTAGGTAATAAATTGGAAAATATATTGATGTATAAATTAATGGAGTTGGAAAGTATATTAATATACAAGTTAATGGATAAATTAACAAATAAATATGATTATAGAACAGATCCTTTATTAAAACTTGCAGATTTTTATATGATTACTTCCTATAGAGGAATGAAGTGGTTTAGTGATTTAAAGCCTTTATATTATTTACCGGATTGTTATGTAAACATTAGATTTATTGAAGAAAGTTATAAACTGAATTTGAATAATAAAAAGAATATAGTTGCATACAATCCTAAAAAGGGACTTCATTTTACAAAGAAGATTATTAAATTTGCAAAAGATATTGTATTTGTTCCTATAGTAAAAATGACACGTGAAGAAGTGATAAATTTATTAAAAGAGTCCAAGGTTTATATAGATTTTGGACATTTCCCTGGTCTAGAAAAGATACCTAAGGAGGCTGCTATCTTAGGCTGTTGTGTAATTACGGGTAAAAGAGGTTCTGCGGCGTTCTATGAGGATGTCCCAATTCCTGATGAATATAAGTTTGAAGATAGGGATGAAAACATCCCAAAGATTGTAGATAAAATAAGAGATTGTTTTGATAATTACGAAGAAAGATATAAGGATTTTGAGTATTATAGGGAAGTTGCTAGAAATGGAACGCAAGGGTTTATTGAGAATTTGAGAAAAATATTCGTGAAGATATAGTACTAAGTGCTACAGAATCAGGGGATTTTGCTAAGAAATGTATAGATGCTTTAGAAGTTAGGATTAACTGTGAGGTGATATGGAAGAAGTTTGATGAGATGTATGATAACATGAATATATAAATAGGTTTCTCTAAGGAATTATTTATATTCATGAATAGAATAAAAAGAGTCGGAATATCAAATTTTGGAACATAGAATTTGATAAAATCTGCTATATTAG
Organism: Spirochaetota bacterium; assembly: GCA_028276145.1. Lineage (GTDB taxonomy): Bacteria > Spirochaetota > Brevinematia > DTOW01 > DTOW01 > JAPYWX01. The sequence continues at coordinate 932 of JAPYWX010000151.1, read as the reverse complement.
TTATAATTAATAATTAAATCTAAGTGGGGAAGTTTATGGAAAAGGCTAAGAGGAGAGTTTATATATTTGACACTACCTTGAGGGATGGTGAGCAGTCGCCTGGGGCTAGTATGTCTCCGCATGATAAACTTGTTTTTGCTAAGCAGCTAGCATTGCTGGGTGTAGATATAATTGAAGCAGGTTTTCCTGTTTCCTCACCTGCACAATTTGAAGGTGTTAAGATGATTTCAGAAGAGGTAGAAGGTCCTACTATAGCAGCTCTTGCCAGAGCTGTTGAGAAAGATATAAAATCGGCTTATGACGCTTTAAAGAATGCTAAGAAAAAGAGGATTCATACATTTATAGCTACATCGCCAATACACATGGAGTACAAGCTCAGAAAGAAGCCAGATGAAGTTCTTAAGATGGCAGTAGAAGCTGTTAAATATGCTAGGTCTCTTGTTGATGATGTTGAATTTTCTGCAGAAGATGCAACGAGAAGCGATAGAAGTTTCTTAAAGGAGATTTTCATAGCTGTTATTGAGGCTGGTGCAACAACTATAAACATTCCTGATACTGTGGGGTATACTACTCCATTTGAGTTTTATAATCTTGTAAAAGAAATAAAAGAAGCGGTAGGGGATAGAGCTCTAATAAGTGTTCATTGCCATAATGATTTGGGTTTGGCTGTGGCTAATTCTTTATCAGCTTTGCTTGCTGGTGCCGACCAAGTTGAGGTAAGTGTTAATGGAATAGGTGAGAGAGCAGGTAATGCATCGCTCGAAGAAGTCGTTATGAGTATAATCGTAAGAAATGATATATACCCATTTGAAGTAGGGATAAACACTAAAGAAATATATAGGACAAGTAAATTACTGAGGTCTATAACTGGTTTGCCCATAGCTTACAATAAGCCTATCGTAGGTAGAAATGTGTTTGCTCATGAGTCAGGA
>JAPYWX010000150.1 GCA_028276145.1 Spirochaetota bacterium | reverse complement strand
TCCTTTGCACTTACGTATACCTTATAGGTACCTTGCTCATTCGTATCGTATGTTTCTTTAGGTTCTGGCATGTATTTAATGAAATTGTCGTCTGCTTTGGAGAAGTCTATTAATACTTCCTTAACCACGGCATTCAAGTTAGGAGTTATCAAAACCGAAGCTATTAGCAGAAGACAGAAGAATAACTGTGTTTTTTTCATACCTCCACCCCTCTAAGTTTTTATCGGAATTAAGTTGTTTAGTATTAGTTTTGTGTTATTAGCACTTTGTGCTTATTAGCACTTTTTTATTTAATTAAACTCTAATAGAAGAGGGAAGGTCTCTATTAAACTAACAGAATAAAGGTTTAAAGTACTTTTGTCAAAACATAAAGGGTAGTTGGGATGCGAAGCATCCCAACAAAAAAAATTAGGGTGAGATGCTACTAATAGTAGTGTGCTTTGAAGTACTCTGTATTTAATAGTACGTTGGGCTTAATATTACTTTATTGCTTAATAGTCCTCTTTCGTTCTCATATTGTAGAGAGTGAAGAGGGACGATGTCTCTTTTTAACTTTTTGTATAATCCTCTATTTTTAGTTTCATGTTGCACACGCTGCAGGTGTCGTTTACTGAGGGTTCACCGCAAATTTTACAGCTTTTTAGTATTACCTTTTGGTCTTTGTCTTTCATTAGGGGGTAAACTCTTTTGAGGAATGAGTTGTAGAACTGTAGTTTCATTCCTGGTGATTTTTCTTCAAGTGCGCTTATGAATTTTTTTGTTTCTATTGTTGAAGCTCCTTCGGCAAATGGACATTCGTACTCTATGTACTCAATTCCTCTGAAGAAAGAATACAAAGCCATTTCTTTTTCACTCATCCTACATAGTGGTTTAACTTTCCTGACAAATCCATCTTCTTCCTCTAAAACTGGATATTGCCTGCTTAGATAGTTAATGTCCCAAGTTAGAACATTTTTGAACAATACAGCAACTTCATCATCAAGGTTGTGCCCTGTAGCTAAAACATTGTATCCTAGTTCTTTAGCCTTCTTGTTCATGTAGTATCTTTTTACAGTGCCGCAAACGGAACATGTTGGTTTGTTAAACTTTTCTTTTAGTTTCGGAATTGGCAATAGCTCATCTTTGAGGGAAATTATATGTAAAGTCCGGTTAATCTCTTTTGAAAACTTTATTGCTAGCTCTTTGGAGTCTTCAGAGTATTCACCTATTCCTAGATTTATATAAAAGCCATCGGCTTCATATCCTAGCTTAACCAAGATATCCCAGAGAGCAAGGCTATCTTTGCCACCAGAAACAGCAACAAGAATTCTGTCATCTCTTTTTATCATTCTGAATTCTTTAATTGTTTCTTCGACTCTTCTGACTACCCAGTCAAGGTAATGTTCCTTGCATATGGGTAATCTGTAAGCTGGAAGATATATGTCTGCTTCTTTTTTGGTGCCTTTTGTCTTACATATAAGACAAAGAGAACCTTTTTTTAAACTATTCATATTAACCACCAGATATAGCGCTAACAACTTTGATTTTTTTATCAGGTTTTAAATTCTCATCTTCGGAAACAACTTTTCCGTCTACGACTACAAATGCATATTCAGGCGACAAATCAAAGTGTTTCAAAATATCTTTTGCTTTTACAATATCAGAAGAGAAGTCAATAACATGCTCTTTACTTCTAAAGAGAACTTTTAACGTCATAGGTGGAAAATAAAGAAATTTGCGGGGGTTGGATTTGAACCAACGACCTCTGGGTTATGAGCCCAGCGAGCTACCGGACTGCTCTACCCCGCGTTAGTATAGAAATAATAATAAAAATTGTTCCAATTTTCAAGTTTTTGAGATTGTGTTCAAAAGTTCAACTTTTCTTGAATCTACTTAGGTAGACAATAATTAGTAATTTCCACCTCCGCCCATTTTTATCGTAGAGATATGTAGCATCTTTGCACTTTTAAAAGGTTTTGCCAAAAAATAATTCTTTCCTAATCCTTTGAACTTGAATAAATTGGCATTCTTGTTTATAATTACTAAAACTGAGGTAAGATATTATGAAGGAAGGAGAAAAGGAGAAAGGCAAGCAGAAAGACGAAATTATAAAGTGCTCGTTTTGTGGTAAGACAATAGAAGATGGAATAAGAGTAATAAAAGGAAAAGATGCAAACATATGTGAGGACTGCGTAAAGGTTTGTAATTATATAATTGAGACAGAGAAAAAGGCTGTAACTCCAACTAAGGTGATAAAAAGACTTCTGAAGCCCGTTGAAATAAAGAAAATTCTGGATCAATACATAATTGGTCAGGAACTACCAAAAAAGATACTTTCAGTGGCAGTGTATAACCATTATAAGAGACTCATAGCAAATGAGATAGGGTTTAGTGGAGATGTGGAGATAGAGAAGAGTAATATTATGATGATAGGTCCTACGGGTAGTGGTAAAACCTACATGGCTAGGATATTGGCTAAGATATTGGATGTTCCTTTTGCGATTGCTGATGCTACAACTTTGACAGAAGCTGGATATGTGGGGGATGATGTAGAAAATGTCTTACTTAGACTCATACTGAATGCTGGGGATGGTAATATAACACAAGAAGCAATAGAGAAGGCTCAGATGGGAATAGTGTACATTGACGAGATTGACAAGATTTCAAGAAAAAGTGAAAGTCCTTCTATAACGAGAGATGTTTCAGGTGAGGGTGTACAGCAAGCTCTTTTGAAACTTATGGAAGGAACAATTGCTTCAGTACCACCACAAGGTGGTAGAAAACACCCAAATCAGCAGGTTATTTATGTTGACACAACAAATATACTCTTCATAGTAGGTGGAGCATTCGTAGGTCTTGAGGATATAATAAGGAAAAGGTTGGGTAAGAATAAAATAGGTTTTGTTGGTGAAGGTAAGTCAAAGGAATTTGAGAACGAGAACATACTCAAGTATGTTACACCTGAGGATTTAATTAAGTACGGTATGATACCTGAATTTATAGGTAGGACTCCTGTAATAGCAGTTTTTGATGAACTTACAGAGGAAGAGATGAAGAGGATATTAACAGAGCCTAAGAATGCATTAGTAAAGCAATATCAGAAGCTTTTTGATTATGAAGGGGTTGATTTGATATTTGAGGATGAGGCTATAGATGAAATAGTCAAACTGGCAAAAGAGAGAAAAACGGGAGCCAGAGGATTGAGAGCAATACTTGAAGATGTAATGTTGAACATAATGTTTGAACTTCCATCAATGGAAGGAGTTAAGAGTTGTATAATAACAAGAGATACTGTCAGGAAGACAGGACATCCTATTTTCACTTATACTTCGGAAACTGAGAAAAAAGCTAAGAAACGGACTGCTTAGAAACTTTTTACAACCATAACCTTTGATATATTTTTGATACTTATAGCAGGTTTTACTATAATTTCTTGGAATCTGCTAAATTCTTTTTTCTTAGTTGAAAGAATTGTTCCTACCAAGATTCCGGGGGGTGTTAAAGTGCTTCTAGAAAAAGTGAAGACTCTTTCTGTGCCAGCTGCTACACCTACACTAGAGGAGATATATCTCACTACACATGTACCGTTTAGTTTTCCTTCTCCTGAAAGTAGCCCTACTTCTCCAGATATTTCTAGAACAACTCCTATGTTTATCGTAGGGGATAAGATTGTTTCTACAACACTTGTTGTTAGGTAGACTTCTCTAACAATTCCTATTAGCCCAATGTTACCGCCAAAGTAAGCGAGTACTGGCATGTTTTTTGTTATACCGTTGACAATACCTTTGTCAATTATTATTGATTCTGAGGCTACTTCAAAATCAGATGAAATTATATTAGCTACTTCA
>JAPYWX010000013.1 GCA_028276145.1 Spirochaetota bacterium | reverse complement strand
TTAAGTTCTCTCTATAAGAGAGAGAGAGAGAGAGGCACAAGGGGTGCTGACTCTAACAAATCTTTTCTTGGATCGTATCCAAGATTTTTGCTTCAAAGGTGCTTGTTGAAAGCATCTATTTTTGTTGTGGGGGCGATTATGCTTCTCACCTCTTACGGCTGTATGAGTACTACTCCACCTGAGCCCAAAGTTGAACATCCCGCTGTACAAACTTACAAATCTTTCTTCAACGCTTGGACAAATACTATCAAAAAAGCATTAGATGTGCTTGACGAGTACACTATGATGACAAAAGATCCTACTTTGAGATCTTTTGCGGATAATAACAACAATATCACCTTTGATAAGTTAGCTAGTTACTTAAACTCCAGAGGTGGAGTTAAGCTATTGGGACTCAAGAGGATGAAGGTAATGGGAGATGGCAGTCAGGCTGAGGTTAGTTTAGGGGAGGAGTTGAGTAATATAATTAAGGAATTTCAGGAGGAGATAGAGAAGATAGCACCGGATCCTACACCTGCTTTGAGCTTACCCGGGGTAAAGACAAATGAGGAAGGAAACATAGTAATAGGTGATGATATGGTTATAGACAGGAAGACACTTCCGGGGGCGATAACGACGGAGATTCTCAATGCTCAGGCGAGGGGAGAGGATGTAGAGGAGGTCATAAAATCTCTAAATTCGGTAAGTGAAGAGATAGAGAAAGGTGGCAATTCAAGCGTAGAGATTACTCAATCCAAGGTAGGTATAAGACCTCAAGGGTTTTATACTTTCTCAACACCGAAGTGGAACAATGGTGTAATTTGGTACAAATTTGAAGAAAATTTCCCGCAGGACCTTAGGAACAAGGTTATAGAAGGTATGAACAGGTGGAGTAGCGAGACAGGGGTGGTTAGATTTGAAGAGAAGACTGATTGGTTGACAGATTTCTTTACAACTATCGGGCTGGCAAGTAAAGTAATTGTAAGAGCTACTAATTTGATAAATTCAAATACAAATATATCTGGATCAGCAACAGTTGGGAGTCATGGTGGATGGCAGTCATATATAATACTAAAGTACAATGCTGACATGAGAACTGTTTTACATGAGTTAGGGCATGTTTTAGGGCTTAGTCATGAACATCAAAGAGGGGATAGAGATGAGTATGTTGAGGTGATTTGGGAAGAAGTTCCTTCTTCTGTGAAAGATCAATATGAGAAGATAGACTTGTTCAGGATTGTGAGAGAGGATAAAGGATGGTGGGAGTATAGACCAAGACTTGTAACGATTTGGATAGGTCCTTTTAGAGTAGTTATAGGAATACCCAACTGGGTGTGGGTAAAGAATATAGTGGAAAAGCAAGAGCCAACAGCCTTTGTGACAGGTTATGATTATTTTTCTATAATGCATTATACACATCCATTCATTTTGAAGAAACCGATTCTTGTTCCACTTGGGGGTATATACACAGACACAAACGTTATTTTCAATATATATACAAACACCAATGTTGTTGTGACGAATTATTTCATAAGTTTAGTAATAACAAACAAAACGCGTGCCGACACAAACCATGTTGATACTATTTTCCCAACTGAGGTGATAACGAACACAAATTATGTTATTACGAACATATACACAAACACTAACAACATTAAAACAAATTATGTGACAAACTGGATAATAACAGATATCATACCAGCTAGAACTAGATCTGGAGACTTAGATAGTATACTTGGTAGGGCTCTTGGTAGTAAATATTATCAAAAAGTATTTGCCAATATAAAACCAAAGGATATAGAAGCAATAAGAAATCTTTACAGGAGGTAGAATATGAGAAAGATATCAATCTTCTTTATCTTAATAGCTATTTCCTTAATCTCTTTCTCTTGCTCGAAAGAACCTGAAGTAGTGATAGAAGATCCACTAGAATTTTATTATGACTGGACCATGCTTTTTAAAATTCGGACAGGCGTAAATAGTACCAATATAATAGCCTTCAGTAGTAACTATTACTATGTATTAATAGACAAAGATAAGAACGTAATGTATACCTTATTTACTAACGAAGTGTCTATTTGGTCTATATACTATCCAGGTCTTGGTTATGGTGGTAAAGGTATTGGGCTCATACACATTTTCAAAGATGAACCTTCTACCAGGCACTTAGCTTTGATAAAAGAGACTCTTAAGCAAAACAATGTAACTAATGTCATCTTCTCATTCTGGGTAGAGATCAATTGGATAGAGATATATGGAACCAACAGCGGTAGGATCATTATTGCTGGCTTTGATGAGAATATAACGAATATTGGTTCGGGCGTTTACGGGCTTGGTATGTATGAAGGGGTATTTGACGGAAATGGCAAAATTACGAATGTCCGCAGTGTTATACCTATTGCTAGTTATGACAAAATACTGTCATCTAGAGGTGACTCTATTGAGTGCCATATAACATTTGAAGATACGAATATTAACATACATATAGTAGCGGGAGAAGGAGGAGGTTACATTCCTTATGATGATTTTGATAAAACCAACCTAGTTACAAATGTTAACATTTCATTCTAAAGGAGGCTCTGCCTCCTTTTTGTTAAAGGAGTGAATATGATTAAATTCAAAAGGAGTATTACTAATATATGGACAAACTGGGATGGTGTTGTGATTACAAATACTATAACAAATGGTCAAATAATACCCTACAACACTAGCATTTCAAGGTTAGATGCTGAAGGAGTAAAGGAATTATATAAGTAAAGGAGGGGATATGAGGAAAGGTTTAGTTTTGTTGTATTTATTAGCTTTACTATCTATTATCATAATAACGAGTTGTGTTGTTACTGAGCCTCCCGATTTTGGCGTAGCTTACGCTGGTTGGATAAACCTTTTTGTTACTAACTTTTCTAGCCAAGATGTAGGAGTAAAGTATTATCTCTTTATCGTTGATAAAGACAAGAGCAACATATACACAGTATCTAGTTCAAGCTGGGTAGTTAGAGCAAACAGTGATAAATGGTTAGTCCATAACACGATAGGATTAGATGCTTTTTATCATGGTTCTTATCCAGGAATATTGCTAAAGGATGAATTTATACCTTATACTGACCGTCCTCTTACCAACATAAGGAAAACGCTTATTGACAATAACATAACGAATTTAATGATATCGTTTTTATTGGAAGTTACGAAGGGTAGTAGTAAGATTGTCTTCACAGGATTTGATAGTAGTATAACGAATATAACCAATCTGAATGCTAATGTGTATGGATTAGAGTACTTTGATGGGACTTTTGATGGATGGAACACTATAACGAATATTACTAAAATTGTACCAGTGGTTAGTAATACAAATACCTACTATGTAGGTTTTTTAGATTGTAATCTTAATGTTAACAATGATAGTGCAAAGATATCATTGATGGTTGTATATTATGGTGAGATTGTGACAAACATTTCATTCTAAAGGAGGCTCTGCCTCCTTTTAGAAAATATTTGATCTGTGAATGAGTGAGTTAAAGTTTTATCTGAACCGTATCTGCAATAAAAACTGGTAGGCGGAAACTACTAATTATCATTTCCCCAAGTAGATTCAAGAAAAGTTGAACTAACCCTTGAATGTTGAAATACCCACGTCTTGATTTATACAATTTTTTCTTAATGAAAAAGAAAAGCTATGTTTGGTTAATAATTATACTGATAATTTTGGCTATAGTTCTAGGTGTCCTAATTTACTTCTGGATTTCATACATACTTGAGTTGTCTACTGTACAAGATGCAGTAAAGGTATTCTTGAAAGCAATAGACCAAGGTAACACAAGTAAAATTAGAGAATTATCAGGAGGTAAACTCTTTGTAAACATTTTTGGTATGGGAATTGAGAATTTAGAGGAAGTAAAGAAGCTATTCCCCCCAAATAGCCAAATTTTATTCTTCAAAACTTATAGACCTAATGAACTGTCCCAAGAAGAGAAGAGAGACTACGGCTTCTACGCCTGGAAAGTCAACATTGTTGTCATCAACGAAAAACTTCAGTTCGTTGGGGGATATTCATTCTTCGTATCCAAAATCACAGAAATTACAGATGAAGGTAAAACCATCGTGAGATACAAAGTTGTAGATATAAAAAACGTTGGGAGTATAATATTTTAACTATGACATGGCTAACGATTACCGTTATTCTTCTAGTAATCGCTTTCATCTCTTTTTGGTATAACCTTTGGATACTCGGGATAATATCAATATTATTGGTTATTTCTCTACTCTGGACATGGAAATTTGGAGCAGCTTGGGACCCAACACCAATAAGAGTTGTAAAAAAAATATTTGACTATCTCGACCTAAAAGAAAGTGATGTAGTTTATGATTTAGGGTGCGGTGATGGAAGGGTATTAATTGAAGCGGTGAAAAGATACAACTGTAGAGCAGTAGGAATAGAATTAGACCCACTAAGGTACCTCATAACTCTTCTGAGAGTAAAGTTACTGGGACTAGATAACAAAATAAAAGTAATTTGGGGAGATATTTTCAAGCAAGACTTAAGAGAGGCAACCGTGGTTTTTTGTTTCCTCACACAAGAAGCAAACAACAAGCTAGAAGAAAAATTTGATAAAGAGCTATCTTACGGAACCATAGTTGTATCATACCTATGGAGATTTGAAACTCTAAGGCCAATAAATGTAATTGACGATGAAATATTCATTTACATGATGTAAAAAAAATAAGAGGGGGCATAAGCCCCCTGTAGAATTTATTCTGACTCCTTTATCTCAAATACCACTCCATCCTTTTCATTATACTTAACTATTACCGTGTCCCCTTCTCTTATCTTGTTGCTAATAATGTGTACAGCAATCTTATCAAGAACCTCTTTCTGTATAGCTCTCTTGAGAGGTCTCGCACCAAATGTTTCATCGTATCCTACCTTCACTAAGTACTCCTTAATAGACTCGTCAAACACAACTTTAATCTTCTTATCAGCAAACCTAGCATTGATTCTCTCAATCTGAATATCAATTATCTTCTTAATATCATCCTTATTGAGTTTCCTGAACACTATTATCTCGTCTATTCTGTTTATGAACTCTGGCCTAAAGAACTTCTTCAATTCTCCTAATATAACCTCTCTGACGGATTCGCTAATCTCCGGGCTATCCATCCTAGAAACTATCTCATTTGCGATATTCGATGTCATTATTATTATTGTATTTCTGAAGTCGACAGTTCTACCCTGCCCATCAGTCAATCTACCATCATCAAGTATCTGTAGTAACACATTGAATACATCAGGATGTGCTTTTTCTACTTCATCAAAAAGTATAACTGAATACGGCCTTCTTCTCACTGCCTCAGTAAGCTGACCACCTTCTTCGTATCCAACATACCCCGGCGGTGCACCAATCAACCTAGCCACCGAATGTTTCTCCATGTATTCCGACATGTCAATTCTTATCATCGCTTTCTCTGTATCAAATAGGAACCATGCTAATGTCTTAGCTAATTCTGTCTTACCAACTCCTGTAGGTCCTAAGAACAAGAATGAACCAAGAGGTCTATTCTCATCCTGTATCCCTGCTCTAGCTCTCCTTATGGTATTGGCAACAGCAGCTATTGCATGATCCTGTCCTACAACTCTCTTCTTCAACTCTTCTTCTATCTTAAGCAATCTTTCTCTTTCACTTTCCAACATTCTCTTTACAGGTATACCAGTCCATTCAGAAACTATCCTAGCAATATCCTCCTCAGTAACCTCCTCTCTAAGCAAAGACCCATCTTTTTGTAGTTCCTTCAGCTTTTGATTGAGTTCCTCTAACTCTTTTTGTTTTTGAGGCTTTAAACCATATCTTATTTCAGCTACTTTGTTATAATTAGCTTCTCTCACATATTTTTCTTCTAATGTCGTAAGTTCGTCCAGCTCTTCCTTGATTTTCTTTATCTTTGTTATTATTTCCTTCTCCTTTTCCCACTTTGCTTTGAGAGTATTCAGTTTCTCGTTAAGATTTGCTAATTCTTCCTGTATCTTCTGTAATCTCTCTTTTGCTTCTTTTGACTGGTCTTTCTCTAAAGCATGTTTCTCAATTTCTAGTCTTGCTATACTTCTACTAAGCTCATCAATTTCCTGAGGCATACTGTCAATTTCCATTTTTATTCTCGCCGCTGCCTCGTCAACTAAGTCTATAGCCTTGTCAGGTAAGAATCTGTCAGTTATGTACCTATGGGATAACTGAGCCGCTGCAATCAGTGCCTTGTCAGATATTTTTACACCGTGGTGTACCTCATACTTTTCTTTTATCCCTCTCAATATGGCTATTGTATCTTCAACAGACGGCTCAAGTACCAAAACAGGCTGAAATCTCCTTTCTAATGCTTTGTCTTTTTCTATGTATTTTCTGTACTCGTTTATCGTTGTAGCACCTATGACTTTTATTTCCCCCCTAGCGAGTGCTGGCTTAAGCATGTTCCCAGCATCGAGTGCACCTTCAGCCGCTCCAGCTCCCACAATCATGTGAATCTCATCTATAAACAGTATTATTTCACCTTGCGAGTCAATAACCTCATTTATGACTGCTTTTAGTCTCTCTTCAAACTCTCCTCTAAACTTGGTACCAGCTATCAGAGCACCTAAGTCAAGAGCCAAAATTCTTTTATTTTTAAGCCCCTCCGGAACATCATTATCAACTATCCTCTTAGCAATTCCTTCAACTATAGCAGTCTTACCGACACCTGCTTCACCTATAAGCACAGGATTATTCTTTGTTCTTCTCAGTAATATCTGTATAGTTCTTCTTATTTCATTGTCCCTACCTATCACAGGGTCAAGTTTACCTAATCTAGCAAGTTCCGTTAAATCCTTCGTATACTTCTGTAGAGCATTAAACTTATCCTCAGGTGCTTCATCCGTAACCCTCTTATTACCTCTTATCTGTGAAATCAGTGTCTTAAAGTTGTTGTAAGTTATACCGTACTTTTCAAGTAGTGGTTTAAGTTGTCCGTTAGAACTCCTCAGTATACCCAACATCAAGTGTTCAGTTGACACAAACTCATCCTTGAAGCCATTAGCTTCTTCTAAAGAATAGTCTAACGTCCTCTTCAGATCTGACCCTATGTACGTGTTACTCAATCCTTGTATTTTTGGTTTCTGTGCTATAAGGTATCCAAGTTCTCTGTCAAGGTCACTTACCCTAACCTCCATGCTCTTTAAAGTAGTGTAGACTAAATTCTCCTTATCCTCCAAAAGCGCCTTTAAAAGATGCTCATTGTTTATTTCTTGGTTATCATTTTTCTCAGCTATTTCATTAGCCCTCTGAAGGGCCTCCCTAGCTTTTATCGTAAGCTTGTTTATATTCATACAACACCTCCTAAACTACTCACCTATTTATATGCAAATGTCATGCCAGATAAAAATTTTCCATTCTAAAAATTTCTATTCAATTAGGCGTAAAGCTAACCAACAAATTGACTATACAAAAAGCAAATTAGGAAAAACTTACTTCTTTTAAGAGTGCAGAGATGCGTTGCATCTTAGATGCGTAGCATCTTTGATGCGTTGCATCTTTGCGATAAAAATGGGTGAGGAGCTATTAAGCACCTCTTTATTCTACAGAGAGTGTAGAGAGACTTCGCCTCTCTACATCAATAGGGTGGGAGGGTGGGGTTACTTAAAGCAATGTACTAATCCTTAATAAATAAGCATGTATAACCTAACAGCTCTAGCCTGTTATTTATTCCTTGATAAGTTATAATCAACAAGCTCAAAAAGGTGTTTTTTATATTTCTCCTCAACTGGCAAAAGTTTTATTTTTTCTCTTGCTTTGTTTGCGAACTCTTCTTTCTTACTTAAAACCATTTCTCTGACTTTGTACTTCTCTATTAGATTCAGTACAGTCTCTACATCCTCTTTCGTTATTTTTTCATTTCCGAAGATTCCTGACAATCTTCTTCTCTCCTCTTCTTTTGCAAGTCTCATTAGATATATGAAAAACAATGTTTTTTTATTCTCCTTTATGTCCGAACCTACAGGTTTACCTATCGCCTCTTGATTACCAAACAGTCCTATTTCATCATCATGTATTTGGAAAACAATTCCCAAATCATCACCAAATGATTCGAGTAATTCAATAACACTGTCATCAACCTCTGACAAAATAGCACCAAGTGAAAATGGCAACGAAAAAGAATATCTAGATGTTTTCATCTTGTACATTGATACTACCTCTTCTTCTGTAGGAATGTAATTACTACTAGATAGGTAAACATCCTCCATTTGCCCACCACCAACGATTGATAATTCCAAACCAAACTTTTTTATTATCCTACTAATAACCTTAACATTAGACAAATAACCAACAGCAGAGAAACACATATCAAGTGCAATGTCTCCTACACATACCCCCATTGACTCACCAAAATGGTAACTATCCTCTATACCTTCTTTATCTCCTATCTCCTTATACTGAAAAAATATAGTTTTACTTCCTCTTCTTATCATGTCTTTATCCATTATATCGTCATGTATAAGCAATGCGGATTGTAAAAGTTCTGTTGCTATCGCCAAGTATACACCATCTTTTGAGTAACTTCCTTTGAACATCTCTTCAGTAAAGAGAATCAAACCACCTCTTATCATCTTACCCGAGGTAGAAAAAATAGATATCCTATCAATAGCATCAAAATACCACTTTGAACTTGTTATATTGCTAGCTTCCACCCTGAATCCCTCAATGAACTTTAACATCTCATCAATTATTACACTTCTATAAGCAGTAATTAGCTTAAACATAAGTATGAATTATAAAGTAGCTTCTCAAAGGAAAACACTTAAAAATACATGAGGGCTCACGCCCTCATGTAGTAAATTCAATAAACCTACTCTGAAGAAAATTCTATCCCTAACCTTAAATTCAAATAAGGGTAACTCTGAACACTTTCATTCAGTGACAAGAAGTACCCACCTTCCAAAGAAATGTCAATCTTACCAAAGTAGATAGAGAACATCAGCGGAAAGAGAATACCAAATCCACTTCTACTCAGCAAATAATATCCATCGGTATACCCACTACCTACCACACCAAACCTTAAGCTAACAATTGGGCTTGTTGGTAATGTAATGTTAACCCTAGATCCTAATGAGCCATAAAACCCCCTAAAGTCATAGTAAGTCGCAAATTCAGGTACTATCAAAATCATATCAAGAGGCGATATGTAATAACTTGCTTTAAATAAAATCTCATTATCAAGCTTCGTTATACCGCTATAAATGGCATAGCCAAAATCCAAAGAAAGGTCCCCAAGAGAATAATTCAACTCAAGGTCAAAGTCAACCCTCTCTGGAGTTACGGCCCCCCCTTCTAATACCTGTACCTTGTTTAATGAATCTAACTTCAGCGAGATATTTAATGTCTGGACATCTAATGTCATCATCTTCTGGTCAAAAGTAACACCATACCCAAACCTAGCATAAGAATTATCGTTAAAGACCTTTTCATAATACCTGTCCGATAGGTGTGTAAAAAAGTAACACTCAAGTGTGTAAGAATTATACACTAGTGAACCTAGCAAAATTGAGGTAAATATTAAACTGATTATTACCTTTTTCATAGGTTACCTTAGTTTTTTGTTCTTTTCTTTTATGTACTCGCTCAAGCTCTTATAACCACTTGGTATTTCAAATTCTTTTGATTTTACTTCGGTTTTAGTTACTGATTTTACCTCTACTTTTATAATCTCGTTACCCTTATTATCTTTAACAACTATTTTTAGAGGGGTAAAACCTTTTTTGTAAAGGAAATGTGCCGCTTTTGAAACGATTATTCCTTCATCGCCTAATCTCTGTACTCCAACGAAAGGATTTAGGTTCAATTTTTCTTCATCTGTTGCCCAAGCGTCAACTGTAAGATTCTTATCTTTTAGACTCTGGTAAAACCTCTTTGCCTTGTATCCTAATACCTCAGATACATCAGAACTTTCTATCAGGGTCAAGGGGTCTTCTTCAAGATTTTTTATCATTGAATCCAATGGAAGGGTCATGTAGTACTTGTTATCAATAAAAACAAATATAGCTCTTTGGCTTGAAAAATCTATTATTGGGTAGCCGTTTGTACCACCAATCTGGTTTTGTGGAATTAGCTTCATTTTCACATCCTTTATGTAAACCTTTCCTGAATTTGTCATTTCCTTCGAAAAAAATTCAACAGTTACTATCCCCTCAAAAGCACTCGCAAAAAAACTAGCCATTAAAATGAACGAAAGGGCTACTAGAAATCTTTTCATACAAACCTCCTATTTACTCTGAAAATTTTTCCTTATAAAAAGCAGTGAAAGAACAAAGAAAACTATTGCTATAGCTGTGAGTACTGTAAATTCTATCCACAGGTCAGATATGCCCAAGTCCTTTATCATACTCCATCTGTAAATTTTTGCAGAATAATGCTGTGGGAAAATATAAACTATTGGTCTCATCCACGAAGGCATCGCCTCCATAGGTAGTAATACATCCCCAAAGAATATTCCAAAAACGCCAACCAAAGCAGGTAACCTCAAAGCACTCAGTATATCATTACTCACAGCAGCAGGTAATATTCCTATTGAGACACTGGCAACTGAGAATACAAAGAACGCTAAAGCAGGTATCCATATACTAGGTTTAAGGTGCATGTCAAACAAAGGTATCGCTATGGAAAAAACAAGTACTATACTCAAGAAACTTACAAACGAAAGAAAAAGTATATAAAATAATCCTACGGTAGTAGGATTGTATTTTTGTAAATTAAGGGCGAACTTGTCCTGTACGAAAACGAAAGCAGAGAGTACTGAAACTATTAAGAACATAAACAAACTCACTATCCCCGGAATGAAAAAGTCCCCAAAGCTCACATCTGTGAAAGAAAGAATTTCTCCGAGATCTATCGGCAACGGTGAGTTACCAAGATTTTGCTTTGCTATACCCAAAAAGGCTTTCATGAATGAACTCATTATCACTGAGGATGATATCATTCTACTTTTGTCAAAAGAGATTTTTATTTTACTTTTCATCTGGTATGTTGGGTCTTCCATCTTCAAAAAAAGTTCTTCTGTAAGGTTTTCTGGAAACACCACTAAAGCATTTATCTTACCTCTTTTCAGTAGCTCAAGTCCTTCTTCTTCATTCTTAACTTCTACAATTTTAATAACTTTTTTATCGATATTCTTCAATAGTTGGCTACTTACAGACACCTCACCCATAAGAGGAATTGACAAGCCTTTGTCATTGTTAACTACTCCCACTGGTACTTCCCTAACACCATCACCAAATATTAGCCCTAAGAAAAGAACCAAAAGGAAAGGTATGACTAATAAACCCACTATTATTTCTCTGTTTCTCTCAAAAAATAACTTCACAAACTCCATATTCACCCCCTCAAGTATTATGTTTAATCAACTAGAAAGATTCAATGAATAACAATTGTGCTTAGTAGCACCAGTGTGCTTAATAGCACTCTATGCTAAATAGAACTTTGTGCTAAATATTACTTTGGTGCTTATAGCACCTTACTAATTATCGTAGAGAGTGAAGATAGGCATAGCCTCTCTTCAATTAAATAGGTTGTGGTGCTTCTAGCACATTTTCAATTAAGTGCTAAACAGCACCTTGTACTTTAAGTACCTTATTAATAAGAAACAGGCAATAGCCTGTCACAAGTTTAATCTGTAGATTTTTCAATACAATCAACTTTGATTTTAAAAATCATTCACACCTAAGTAGTTGTCAACATTCAACAAATTAGCTATAAGCAAGTTTAGGAAAAGCTGAATCTTTTAATAATAATAGACAAAACAAAATTTAGTATTTTAAAATGGTTAGGTGTTATGGTAGAACTGAAAGGGGTCTCAACTTCGCACGGCATAGCAATAGGTAGAGCTTACATAATAGAGCCTGTCTTGTTCGACTTCAGCATAACTTACATAGACCCCCTAAAGGTAAAAGAAGAAATAGAACATCTGGAAAAAGCTGTCAAAAAAACCCTAGAAGATTTAGATAAAATCTATTCTTACTCAAAGCTTTCAGAACTAAGAATATTTTTTGAAAACATGTTAATGAATGATGGTATATTGGACAGAATAAGGTACAACATTTCAAACGAAAAACTATCAGCTAAGTCTGCAGTATTCAAAGAAGGAAACTCAATTGAAAAGCTTCTCAAAGAAGCAAAAGTAAACATAGACAAAATTAGTGATATCCTCAGCATCTTCTCACTCCTAATAAAAAACATCGATGCTGTTAAAGAAGGAACAAAATCGGAAGATAAACATACACCTGATGAACCTTCAGAAGATTACATACTCATTGGTGTAGATTTAGACCCTACACAGTTTCTTGAGATTCTCAAAAGAAGGAAAATAAAAGGGCTGGCTTTAGAAAAAGGTGGAAGTGCTTCACATGTTGCAGTAATAGCACATCAAGAAAACATACCAGCCATTTTTTCAGTAAAAGGCTTAATAGACAATGTCAAGGAAGGAGACATAGTAATACTTGATACCCGTAAGAGTCGTGTCATAATAAACCCAACGAAAGAAGTTTTCTCTTCGTATAGAGCCGAGAAAATAAAAATAAAAAGCTACAAAGAACAACTCGTTGAAATACTAAACAAACCAACTAAGACAATAGATGGAGAAGTTTGTAGCCTCATGCTAAATATTTCTGACCCTAGAGAAGTGAGCAACCTTTCATCACAACATTATGACGGCATAGGACTCTTCAGAACAGAAATACCATTCATAAACCAGAAAAGATTCCTTTCTGAGGAAGAACAATACGAAATGTACATTTCAGTTGCTGAAACATTTGTTGGTAAACCTGTTGTCATACGATTACTCGATTTAGGTGGAGACAAAATATTTGGTCAGCTTGTTAGAGAAAGTAAACCTGCACTAGGATGGCGTTCAATAAGAATACTTTTTAGCTATGAAGAAGAACTTCTCAAACAGCTCAGAGCAATAATAAGAGCCAATAAATATGGAAATGTAAAAATCCTAGTACCGATGGTTTCATCACTTGATGAAGTAAACAAAATTAAAAAGTACTACCAAATTGCTGTAAACCAACTAAAGGACAAAGGTATAAGTGTCAACGACAAAATAGAAATAGGAATAATGGTAGAAGTACCATCCGTAGCTATAATGATAAACGAATTTATAAAACATGTTGACTTCATAAGTATTGGAACGAACGATTTAACACAATACATCCTGGCAGTTGACAGGAATAGTGAAATCGTTGCTGAATATTACGAACCTTTCAACCCTGCAGTGCTTAAAGTTGTCTATCACTGTATAAATGTAGCCAAAAAACATAAAAAAATGGCATCTATATGTGGTGAAATAGCGGGCGACCCCAAATATACAAGACTATTCCTAGCTATGGGACTAAGAGTCTTCAGTATGGCTAAAGATTCAATACTTCATGTGAAAAATGTAATAATCAACACTCACACAAGAGAACTAAAAGGCACGTTCAACAAAATCAAACAAGCAGTAACACCTAGCGAAGTAAAAAAAATAATAGAAGAAGACTACTACACATTCACATTGAGGCAGGATATACCAGTGTATTAAAAATTCACAATCACTCATTTCATTGAAAAAATCAAATATCAGCTTAAGTTAACTTAAAGTCCTTTCTTAATTGAAAAGTCAAACCTCTATCTGTTTAGGTATGAAAAGTTTAAAAACTTCTAAGGCCTAAAAATTTTCAATACAATTGACAAAGTAGAAAATTTTTTAAATCTATCTTCATAATTTTTCTCAAAGAGAGGGATTTATGCAAGGTGATGGTGGACTTTCATTTCTAATACTAATGATACTAATGTTTGTTGCTTTCTACTTCCTTATAATCTTTCCAGAAAATAGAAGAAGGAAAAAGCTACAGCAGCAAATAGATGCAATGAAGGAAGGTGACAAATTTATAACTGCTGGTGGTATAATAGCTACATTCGTTTCGAGAAAAGACAACATAATCAAAGCCAAAATATCCGATAATACAATTGTTGAGATTGGTAAGGATTTTGTCGTTTCTGTTCTTTCAGAAACTGAAGGGAAGTAATTTTTTTGGAGAGGTGGCCGAGAGGTCTAAGGCAACGGTTTGCTAAACCGTCGTAGCACTGAAAGGTGCTACCGTGGGTTCGAATCCCACCCTCTCCGAATTTGAGTATCTGTCAGTTTCCAATGGACTACGAAAAGTTGATAGAAGCAATAAAATTCTTTGGTTTCTCTGACAAAGTCTCTATAAAAAGACTCAAAAAGAGGTATAGAATCCTTTCAAAAGAGCTACACCCGGACAGAGGAGGAGACGAAGAAAAAATGAGATTAGTAAACGAATACTACAAATGCCTAATGGAATACTTAGAAAATTACGAAATACCTATAGACGAAAAAAGTATAATGTTATCTTCTCCTGAAGCATTTACATACTTTCAGTACATGAAAAAGGATAACAAAGATTTCAGAGTAGGGTTCTAATATGCCTAAGTATAGCGAATTTTTAAAGGTTGCTGTAGATGCTTCATTTAAATCTGGGGAAATACTAAAAGAAGGATTCTATAAAAATTTTGAGAAGAATCTAGATTATGAATTAAAAGGCTTTGCTGACCCTGTAACAGAATATGACAAAAAATCTGAAAGTATAATCGTTGATATTATATCTTCCAAATTCCCTAGCAGTACCTTCTTAGCAGAAGAAAGAGGTGAAATAGGTAACTCAAACAGTTCTTTAAGATGGATAATAGACCCATTAGACGGCACTGTAAACTTTATTCATTCAATTCCCTACATTGCTATTTCTATAGCATTGGAAATAGAAGGAGAAATAACCGTAGGAGTGATATACAATCCAATAATTGACGAACTTTTCACTGCAATCAAAGAAGAAGGCAGCTTCATGAATAACAAAAGAATAAGAGTATCAAGCATCTCAGACCCGGGAAGTGCACTAATAGTAACAGGTTTTCCCTACAAAAGAGAAGGAAGAGTTAATGAACTTTTAAAGCCTTTAAGAGTTTTCATTAAAGATTATCAAGGTTTCAGGAGGCTTGGAGCAGCATCAATTGACTTAGCTTATGTAGCAAGAGGCAGCTTCGAAGCATTTTACGAAGAAAATCTAAAACCCTGGGACACAGCAGCAGGAAAACTGATAGTCGAAGAAGCAGGCGGAAAAGTAACAGACTACTACGGAAATGAGTTTAACATATATTCAAAGAGCATATTAGCATCAAATGGAGTAATACACAACCACATTATTGAAGTACTCAAAGATGTTCAACTCTAGACTTACCAAATATCTTTCCCAATCCAGCAATAGCTATAGCCACACTATCAGCTGCATCATCAGGCTTTATAACATCATCTAAGTTTAAAATTATCCTTACAAGGTTCTGTATCTGAATTTTTGGATGCTTACCACTCGTGCCCGTTATATACTTTTTAACCTCTAAAGGTGTTATCTCGACTATCTTGATATTGTTTTTAAGAGCCACTAGCTTAATCACACCAATCGTTTGTGCCACCTTTATACCCGTCTTTACATTCTTGCTAAAAAATAATTCCTCTATACAAAGAAATTCAGGTCTAAACTCTTTCACTAGCTCATCGATGGTATTGAATATAATCAATAACTTCTTCTCAAAATCCTTCTCATCCGAAGTGTTAACAACACCAACTTTAAGCAACTTATAAGAATTCCTTTCTTCCTCAACAATGCTAAAACCAACTAACGAATACCCCGGGTCAACTCCCAAAACTCTCATAAGATTCATTATATGAAATATAACCTAACTTACACAAATCAAAAACATAATAAATTTCCAACACTGTGTTTAAAACGCTTAGTATTCGTAGTAATTCTTTTGAAAAAAATCCGTACTTAAAGCACTCTTAGTAGGGAAGAATTATTTTTTGACAAATCTTTCAAAAGTTAAGAGAGGCTAAGCCTCTCTACAAAAAGAATACAAAGTGTTAGAATGCGAAGCATTCCAACAGCAAAAACATGACTATGTAAGATAAAAACAATAGAAATAGCCTCTGGCTATTTTGAATTTTACTAAGAAAAATGTAGTTGAAATATTTTTCTAGCTTGAAAGAAAATTTTTCAAGTAAGGAGAGAAGAGATGAGTGTAATAGAAGAACTAAAGTCAAAAAAATCGCTTGAAGAGATTTTCACAACTATTCATAGAAACAATTTATCTCTCTCAGAGGAAGAAGTGAAAGAACTACAGGACCATATCATAAAGCTTGACCAAAGAGGAAAATGGTGTATTCTCTTAGCTGAAAAATTCCCTGACAAGGTAGATTTGAAAAAAATAGAAGACGCAGTAATAAACAAAGACAAAACAGGTCAATTTTGCTATATTCTCGCAAAAAACATCCCAAATGTGGACAAGAAAAGGCTAAAAGAAGCAGTAGAGCAGAAGGACAAAACAGGAGTTTGGAAACTAAAGTTCAATAAAGACATAAAATTATGAAAAAAAGTAGGACTGTATTTGTATGTCAGGTTTGCGGTTATGAATCGCCAAAGTGGTTAGGTAAGTGCCCTTCATGTGGGGAATGGAACACATTCGCAGAAGAGATAAAAGAAGAATTACCTCTTGAAAGAGCTAACATTATAATCACTGAAAAACCTACACCGAAGAAGTTATCGGAAATTGTTTATTCAGAACAAAACAGAATAAAAACAGGTCTGGAACAGTTTGATTTCATGCTTAACGGTGGTCTTGTAAATGGTCAAGTAATACTCGTTGCGGGTGAACCGGGAATAGGTAAATCAACCCTCATGCTAGAAATTGCCAAAAACCTTTCAAAATCAGGCAAGGTTCTTTACGTGAACAGCGAAGAGTCAAACGAGCAAGTGAAAATGAGAGCAGAAAGAATAGGTCTTAGAGAAGAAAACATCTTTCTTTACCCCGATGTTGTACTAGAATCTATCATTGAAAATCTTTTATCCAAAGATTTCAAATTTGTCATCATTGATTCAATACAAAATGTCTTCTCACCAAGGTTTTCATCTTCGCCGGGAAGCGTAACACAAGTCAGAGAAGTGGCTTCAAGAGTAGCTGAAGTTACCAAGTACAAAAACTTAATAACTCTAATGGTAGGACACATAACTAAAGAAGGAATGATTGCAGGACCTAAAACAATAGAGCATGTCGTTGACACAATAATAATGATAGACCAAGACCCAAAAGGTGCTTATAGAATTTTAAG
>JAPYWX010000148.1 GCA_028276145.1 Spirochaetota bacterium | reverse complement strand
TGGTTTTCTGGTACTTTTGGCTTTGGTCGTATTTGTTTCATCTTGTGGTATTAGTACACCTGTTGATTCTGTGAACAACTTTTGGTCTTGGTTTATACCTGGCACATTAGAGATAAAGACAAATACGGTTACTGTTTATTACTACGAGCCGTCATCTAGCTTTTCTTTGGTTAGTGATGGAATAATATCTCTTTCAAATCTTTTCGTTGGTTTTAATTATTGGGTGACCATTGATGTTTTGGTTAAGAAAACACAAATACAGTATGTAGGCAATGAGTATTACCCATACTATGGTAGTAGTTTGGCTTTGAAGGTTTTTCTCAGGGATGCCGGAGGAAATGAGTATATTGTAGGCAAATATGGTTACTTTGATTATGAGTATGATGGTTGTAGCGTGACTAAGGAGGGTAATGGTGAGGTATTACAGAGTTATAAGCTTCTTGATAATGGAACAAACACTACAATTAAAGTTCCTTTAGCGATAACAACGAATGTGCCTTTTGGAGCTCTTGGTTTTTGTATATACATGGAGTATAGAGGGTTAAAGGATGGGCAAATAACAAAACTTAGTAATATGCTGGTAAGTAACACATTTGTTAGGTTGCCACAAAATTATTATGTTGAAACTATACCACTTTCTAATAATCTTTCAAATTTCCCAGATACCTTTGTTTACCTGTATAGGTGGGATGGTATGTGGCTTGAAACTGTGGGTACTGATGATGATAGTGGGTATTCTAATAGAATGTCAATGCTTTATAAACCTCTAGCTTTTGGTAATTACTATGTTAAAGTTTTGTCTAAAAGTTCTTCATCAAACAACTTTGCCGTTTACTACGGCATTAGCAGAATATTTAGTAATGATTATGTTTCTGTTACAGAGCTTTCTAATTACTCTTTGAGTAATTCTATTCAATTACTTGAAGGAGTGCCTACGAATTCTTGGATAGATGTTTACACTGAAAGGTGGTATAAAATAGTAGTGTCAAATTACTAGTCCTATTGTGGTGTCTACGGTACTTTTTTGACAAAACCTTTTAAGAGTGAAGAGATGCGAGAGCATCTCTTAGGATGATTAGGGTAAGGTGCTTAATAGCACATTCTTAATTTTTTTTAATTGGAAAACAGGCAGTAGCCTGTTAGTTTTTCAATACAATCTTCATATTAATGAAAAAGAGGCTTAACCTCTTTTAAAATGAAAAAATGAAGGTAAAAGACTTCTATAAGTACACAATAGACAACTATAACTTAGGTTTTTTTGTGCCTAACTTGAATGACGACCTTTCTGATGAATTTCAGTTGATAAACTTGTCGATGACGAAGCTTATCAAGCCTGAAAGAATTTCTAATGAAGTTGAGGTGTTTAGGTTTAAGCAGGTTCACGGTGTTGATGTTGCTATAATTAAAGATGGTAAAATTACTTTGAGAGATGAGGAAAGGGAATTTTCGTATTCACTTAGTGGTGAGCTTGAGGGGGATGCTTTCATTTTGTTTGACAAGGGGAGTAGGGTAGGTATAAGAACAGCTGATTGTGCTCCTCTTATGTTCTTTTCTCCTTATGCTTTAGGTGGAATGCATTGTGGTTGGCGAGGACTTAAAGGTGGAATTATAGCAAAGACAATTGAAATTCTAAAAAGTAACTTAGGTTTAGGTTCGTTGAAAGACTTTGTATTTTTCATTATGCCGTGTATTCATGTTTGTTGTTACGAGGTAGGTAAGGAGTTTTTGGAGTGGGCTAAGGATTCTTGTTATGTTAAAGGTGATAAAGTCTTTTTTGATATTCCGAAGTTTATAAACGATGAGCTTATAAAGCTAGGTGTGAGCGAGGATAATATATTCTACTCACCTTTGTGTACTTCTTGTTCTTCTCCTAATTTGCCATCGTATAGAGCAACAAAGACAGAAGAGAGAATGATTTCGTTTGTTTGGAGTGACTAGCTATTGTTTCTGTCTCTTTTGTATTTCTCCATTTCTACTTCTCTGAGTTTGTTTCTTAGCCTTATGTAGCTTGTCAGTAGTGAGAGAATGGTGAAAAGGATTAGTATCCCTATGGCTATCAATAGTATTCTTCCAAGCATGTTTGAATTTTAAAATAAATTTATGAATTATTGAAATTCATGTTAAGTTGATGAAAAAAATCTTGTGCTTAAAGCACAATGTGCTATGAATTATTTATGAATTTGGGTTTTTGAATTTTATTTTGCTTGGTGCTGGATTATATAATTTTTCAGTAGTTTTGGAGAGGTGCCAGAGCGGACGATTGGGGCAGACTCGAAATCTGCTGTTCCTCCTTGCGGGGAACCGTGGGTTCAAATCCCACCCTCTCCGAATGAAAGTAAAAGTAGGTATCGTAGGCGCAAGTGGTTATACAGGTGCTGAACTCATAAGGATATTGCTTAGGCATAGGTTTGTTGAATTGGTTTTCCTTTCATCAAGAACATTAGTTGGTCAGCCTGTTGCTAAGGTTTTTCCAGAGTTTCCGCAGCTTAAGATGAATTTCGTTAGTACCGAAGAGATTTCACAGATTGTAACATCTAACGATGTTGATGTTGTTTTTTTAGCTTTGCCGCATGATGCGGCAGTAGAATATGCTAAAATTTTCTATTCAAAATCAATAAAGGTTATAGACTTAAGTGCAGCATATAGGTTTAAGGATAAGAAAGTATTTGAAGAAACTTACAGAATACAGCATCCTTATGATGATGTTATAAAAGAATCTGTTTGGGGGCTGACAGAACTCTTTAGAGATGAGATAAAGAAATCAAAAGTTATTGGTAATCCAGGATGCTATCCAACAAGTATATCTCTAGGTCTTGCACCACTAAAGGAGATAAAGGATAAAATTGATTTGAATGATATCGTTATTGATTCTAAATCTGGGATATCCGGCAAGGGTAAGAAGGTTTCAGAAGATTCGCTTTTCGTTGAGCATAACGAGAATTTTTACGCTTATGGTTTGCCTTATCACAGACATACGCCTGAGATAGAGCAGTTTATAAAGCTTAACTTTGGTATTGAAACTAAAGTTACTTTTGTGCCTCATGTTGTGCCGATGGATAGAGGTATATTTTCAGCTATATACCTTAAGGCTGAAGGGGTAAGTGAGAAAAAAGTTTTTGATATATACAGGTCTTGGTATGACAAAGAGGTGTTCGTACATGTTGTTGATGAAATTCCTCAAACGAAGTGGGTTAGCAATACGAATAACTGTATGATTTCGGTAAGGTATATTGAGAGAACAGGGAGACTTATAATATTCTCAGTGATAGACAATTTAGTTAAAGGTGCTTCGGGTCAGGCGGTACAGAATATGAATGTTATGTTTGGCATAGATGAAAGAGAAGGGCTAGCTTATTAATTCTTACTAACTAGTAATGTTTTTAGGTATTCATATCCTTCTGGCTTTATTCCCGTGACGCTGTAGATTTTTAGAGGTTCGCTTTTACCTTTTACCCTTATGGGTTCTTGTTCTTCTACTTCTATCAAGTCGTATACTAGTTTGTATGTGTTTTCGCTTATTATACAATGCTTTCCGGGAGCTGCACCGCATAATCTAGCTGCTGTGTTTACAGCGTCACCTATGACGGTGTAGCTTAATCTGTCTTTAGACCCCATGTTTCCCGCAACGACATATCCTGAATTTATACCTATACCCGGTGTGAGTAAAGGTTTACCTTGCTCTTGCCATATTCTGTGTAGTTCTTCAATCCTTTTTATCATGTCGTAGGCAGTTATTACTGCTAGGAACGCGTCCCCTCTTTCTGAAAACGATATAGGTGCTCCGTAAACTACCATTATTTCGTCTCCAACGAACTTATCAACGACACCTTTGTATTTTTTGACTATCTCAACCATCTCTGTCATGTATTCGTTTAGTATTGAAATTAGAGTTCTTGGGTCCATCTTTT
>JAPYWX010000147.1 GCA_028276145.1 Spirochaetota bacterium | reverse complement strand
AAGGGAGGCTATCGCCTCCCTTAACCCTAATAGAGAAGTGCTTTTAGCACAAAGTACTTTAAGTACCTAGTGCCATAAGCACCTAATTAAGAAAGTGCTATTTAGCACAAAGTGCTACTTAGCACAACGTGCTATGAAGCACTAGTGCTATTAGGCACACCGTGCTATCAAGCACACACCCTATTTGATTATAGAGAGGTTTCACCTCTCCACGCTCTCCAATCAATAAGAGAGTGCTATTAAGCACCCCACCCACCCTTTTTATCGTTGGAAGGCTCCGCCTTCCAACACCTTCGTAATTTTATAAAAGTTCTATTCAGCACCAACTCTATATTATTATAGAGAGACTTCATCTCTCTTAATTCTTCAGAATATGCAAATAAGAAGGTGCTACAAGCACAAAGCGCTACTTAGCACAACGTGCTATGAAGCATTAGTGCTATTAAGCACCCCACCCACCCTAGTTATCTGAAGAGATGCTATCGCATCTCTTCACTCTAGTTAAGAATATTTAATAAAAAGGTGCTATGTAGCACAAAGTGCTACTTAGCACAAAGTGCTGTTTAGCACAACGTGTTATTAAGCACACCGTGCTATCAAGCACACCGTGCTATTAAGCACACACACTATTTTATGAAGAGAGACTTCGTCTCTTTTCTCTCTAGAGTAATTAAATAAAAAAGTGCTATAAAAAAGTGCTAATAAGCAAGTGCTAATAAGCACTTGTGCTAATAAGCACTTGTTGGAAAGTTTTGCTTTCCGATACCTTCTAGTTATTGAAGAGTTATCAAGTACTAAGTATTCACAGCTTATCGTGCTTAATAATCAATTCTTCAAAATGTGTTTGAGAGAAGCTAGGTTTCTTTAGAATTTAGAGTAAAAAATGCTAACCCTCTCTGAAAGCAAGGAAGTAAAAGAGAGATATTTAAAAACATTGTTAGTAGCTGAACTTTTGTTTATAATTTCAAAGGAAATGGAAGAGGTATCATTTAAGCTTTCCCGATACAAGCCAGGAACATACATAGTGATAGAAGGAGACAAAATAAGTAATGAATTCTACATAATCCAAGAAGGAAGTGTCAGAGTTTTTGAAACTGTTGACCCGATAATAAGGGGCACAAAAGAGGGAACACTGTTGAAAAAAGGTGACTTCTTCGGTGTTGTTTCGTGCATGAGTCAAAGGTCAAACATGGAAACAGCAATTGCCAATGAAGAGTCATTATTGTTAGTTGTAAGCCGTGAAAACTTCGGACTACTAATACAAAAAAGTGCCCCAGTAGCAGTGAAAATTCTAAGGTATTTCAGCAAAAAACTCAGAGAGTACGATAGCACATTAACTAAACTAACATTCAAAACACACTCCGAAGAAGACCCTTCACACCTCTTTGAAATAGCTGAGTTCTACTATTCCAAAAAAATGTTTGAACAAGCAGCATACGCATACAAAAAATACCTAGAATACTGTCCCGATGGCGGATACGCAACAAATGCAAAAATGAGATTAGCTTCAATTGACCCGATGCTTGTTCTATCTGAACCTGAAGTAATAGAAGAAAAATCCGTAGAAAAGTACCATGACGGACAAATCATATTCTGCGAACATGAATACGGTGACAAAGCTTATGTAATCCTAAAAGGAAACGTAAGAATAACAAAATTCGTAAACGGGAACGAAGTACTCCTAGCAGTTCTGAAGGAAGGCGATGTATTCGGCGAAATGGCAATATTAGAAAACAAGCCAAGAAGCGCGACAGCAACAGCTGTCGGTAATGTAGAACTTCTATACATAAAAAAAGAAAACTTTGAAACAATGGTACACACAAAACCAGAAATAGGAACAAAAATAATAGAACTCCTAAGCGATAGAATATGGGTAATATACAGGCAACTCGCAAACATAGTTCTTAAAGACCCTACAGCAAGAATATACGACGCAATAATGATACAGATAGAAAAAAACAGAGTTCCCATAAAACCACGGGAATCTTACACACTAAACTTCACAGTCGAGGATTTAATAAAATTCCTAGGATACCCAATTGAAGAAGGCAAGAAGTACCTAAAAGCAGTTTTGGACAATGACAAAAACATAACAATTTCATCGAACGGGAACATAACAATTATGGACCTAGAAAAACTACTCAAAGATGTCACATTCTACAAGAAAAAGCTTCTTATGGACCTCAAAATACAACTTAGCAAAACCCAAAAGTAATCAATCCAAATCCCTTATCCTCAACGATACTCCCTTGACAGAAGGGGAAACCTCTATCACAGTATAAGAAACCCCCTCTCCCTTCAAAGGTACTTGGTTAGTACCACAGAAAAGAGACAAAGCTTTAATATCAGAAGTTTTGAGTACTAATCTAGACCTAACTTGGAACGAACGGACTTCATCCTTATTCATATAAAATTGCATCTCATTAGTATTATCAACCTGTACTCCAACCCAAACTAGCTTTGAAGAGGCTATAGTAATACCCACAGGTATAGAAGCACCGTCTATCAACACAATATCCTGCCTCTCCTGTAGTTTCTTAGCCTTGAAAAAAGATATCCTCAATCCAGCATCATTACCAGCCAAATTCTCATATCTAACCTTCAAGTCCTGTAGCCCATCATCATCAACATCTAGCATAATTTCTTGCTTTAAGCCCAACGAAAATATCTTATCATTAACCCCCAAAACAATATCATTACCACTATTCCTTAGCTCAAGAAGCTTCAAAACTAGCTCACCCTTACCAGAATTATATCTAAAACGCTCACCAATAGCGAAACTCTTGTAAATAACAATAACATTTTGATTATCAACTAAAACCTTATATCCCCTACCAATAAACAACGAAACAACAAACCAAACAAGAAGCCCTACAAAAACAATACCAAAAACAACGAAGAAGAAAACCTTGGAAGACTTGACCCAATCAACAACCTTCGTTAAAAAACCCTCCTCCTTAGGTATAAGAACCTCCAAAGGAACTTCTTTTTCCTCTAAAACCGTTTTTTCATAAAGCTTAATTGCAAACTCCGGGTCAACCCCCAAAAAACTAGCATAAGACTTTATAAACCCCTTCAAATAAACTTCCCCGGGAAAATCAGAAAAATTGTTACTCTCAATATTTTCTATATACCTCCTTGGAATGTTAGTACTCCTAGCTACTTCATCTATCGAAATATTCCTAGATAACCTAATGTTTTTAAGATAATTTCCAATTGCTTCCATAAAATTTTCCTCTTAGGAAATTATGGAAAAATAAACCAAAATCTTTCAATAAATTCTGAATCTATAAAAAAAGTCTTTTCTACTTGACAAAATAATATTTCTTTCTTTATCCTCCTCCATAAGGAGGGGATATGGATATGAAAAAATTTATCCTTACCATTACGCTAATGTTGGCATACTTGATTCTTTTTAGCGTTCCTGGATACAGTATGCACATAGCAGAAGGGATTCTAAGCATCGAGTGGGTAATTGTATGGTTCTTGGTTGCTCTACCTTTTGTAATTTGGTCAATAATAGTAGTAGTGAACAAGGCAAAAAGTGATTCAAATTACTTATCTGTTGTTGCACTAATGGGAGCAGTGGTGCTATTAATGACATCGCTAGCAATACCTTCGCCAGTTGCCGGTAGCGTATCACATCCAGCTGCAACAGGCATATCCTCAATAATAGTTGGTCCAATAGTATCAGTTCTACTAGGAACTATAACCTTGGTAATTCAAGCTCTATTTATGGCACATGGTGGGGTAACATCTTTGGGAGCAAATATAACATCTATGGCTATCGTTGGAAGCTTCGCAGGTTTCATATTCTTCAAACTCTCAAGGCTAATAAAACTACCATACTTTGTAGCAGGGTTCTTTGCCGGATTCTTCGCAGACATATTCACTTATCTAACAACAGCACTACAG
>JAPYWX010000146.1 GCA_028276145.1 Spirochaetota bacterium | reverse complement strand
ACACTATTCTCAACGAGTACTGTCAGTGTTCTTTCCATAATAATCCTCTCAATTCTAGATAGTATTATTATAAGAGTTTCCAAATTTCAAACTAAAAAGATTGACAGACTTAGTTTGATTTTTTTACTTTACAAATTAAGATTATTTAATTAGTGCTTTAAGCACGGCGTGCTTCAAGCACAGAGTACCTTTAAGCACAGTGTACTTTAAGTACCTCACCTAACCCTATTTATCTTGAGAGATGCTACTGAATTTCTTCACTCTAGTTAAGAATATTTAATAAAAAGGTGCTACTTAGCACAAGGTGCTATGAAGCACTATGTGCTATGAAGCACTATACACTTTAATTATAGAGATGCTAAGCATCTCTACACTACTAAAAGATTCGTCAAAAAATAGTTCTTCCCTATAATGATTAATCCAAGATAATAAAATGTTCTCAAAAAGCTACTAAAAATTTTCTAGCTCAAAGATAATACTTCATAATAATTACCATGAAGAGGATACTTGTATCAATAATTTTATTTGTGTTTATGTTTAGTGCCTTAGGGCTAGCACAAAAAACAGAAAAAAGAGATGTGAATCTCTTAATAACATCAAACGGTTTCGGTGCCGCCGTTTTCTCAACAGTTAAGAAAAAAATCGTTGGGTTTCTACCTTCAATATACAAAAAGTACGATGAAAAATCTCCCGAAACCCCTTATCTTCTTAGGTCCCTTGACTACAAAATAACCATAAACGACAAATCATTTTTCATAAGTCAAAGTCAGCTCAAATCCGTAAACTACATTCCTGGCACAGGGATAATAAAGGCTTCATTCTCTCATGAGATAGCAAATGTAAATATTTACATATTCTCTAGTTTCAAACTCGATTACCCTAACTTCATTGTCAAACTTGAAATATCACCCAATGAGAAAGGAATAATAGAAATAACAAGGTCAATAGGCTACTCAGGAAAAGAACCAATATCAG
Source organism: Spirochaetota bacterium (assembly GCA_028276145.1). Taxonomy (GTDB): domain Bacteria; phylum Spirochaetota; class Brevinematia; order DTOW01; family DTOW01; genus JAPYWX01. The sequence goes on along the minus strand of JAPYWX010000146.1, from coordinate 2,958 downwards.
CATACGATAATGACTTAGGACAATACATAAATTTCCTTAACTATGGCAACTTAAACTTCTACTTCAAGGAAGTAGCCAAAAAGGATATTGAATTCTCTTTGTACGACATAGTCGTACTAGGAAAAGATTTTGAAGAATCAAGCAAACTAATAAAGTACTACATGAACGAATTCTTTGACCCACTAACAGAGGAACTTAACTTTTGGGAAAACTGGCACAGAGAAGGCAAATACCCAAAGAACTTAACAAAAGATTACTTAGACCTATACAAGCAATCACTAGCATTTATAAAGATGGGACAAGTTAGGGAAAAAGGAAAAGGTTACGGGCAAATACTAGCTTCACTACCAACTGGCGTTTGGAACATTGCATGGGTAAGAGATGGGATTTATTCCATAATTTCACTAATAAAATCAGGTCACTTTAAAGAAGCAAAGGAAGGATTAGAATTTTTCCTAAATGCAGATAGTGGTTACTACAAGAGTTATAAAATCGGTGATACCGATTATGGTGTAGGCACTGACTATAAAATATCAGTTTGTAGGTACTACGGTTGCGGTAAAGAAGAATCAGACGATAACGGACAGGGACCTAACATAGAACTAGATGGCTTCGGAATGTTCCTGTGGGCTTTCTCTGAGTATGTAAAAGCATCAAAAGACACAGAATTTTTCAATAAATACTGGGAAATAGTAGATAAATATGTGGTGTACCCATTGATACTAAACATAGACACAAACTTAGGCGTAATAAGACCTGAATCTGGACCTTGGGAAAGACACCTCAAAGATAACGGATATGACGGAGCAAAAAGGTTCACATACACAACAATCATGGCTATAAAAGGATTAAACGAGATAAACGAACTATTAAAAGCAATGAAAAAGGAGTCAATAAACGATATAGCTAAAAGTATTGAAATACTAAAAAACGGGCTTCTAAACAATTTAGTTGATAAAGATAAAAACATTTTAGTTGGCTCATACGAACACTTTAAGTTAAAAGGTTATCCTAAATACCTAGACGGGTCAGTAGTTGAGGCAATAAACTTTGAGCTGATACCTAAAGAAATATCAAAAAACACATTAGAAGCAATTGAGAAGGAATTAAAGCCAGACAATAGAGAAGGATACATAAGGAATTTAGACGGTGGCTGGTACGACAGTCAAGAATGGGTAATAATCAACCTAAGAACAGCATCAGCATACAAAAAACTAGCTAACACTAGCAAAGCAAACAAAATAGTAGAAAGAATCATTACCAAAGCACTGAATAACTTTTACATGATACCTGAGCTACTAGAAAGCAAAACAGATTCATACAAAGGTGCAATACCAATGTTAGGGTTCGGTGCAGGAGCATTAGTGATTTACTTATCTGAATAACTTTCAATACCTTAATTCAAAGTAGCCAAACTAAATATCATTCATCCTAAGTATCACTTCTTTATTATAGTCAATGAAGGTTTAGCCTCATTTACAAATTTATTGGAATAGGTAGGGGGCTTCATAGCACCTCTTATTAAGCATTAGAGAGTGTAGAGAGACTTCGTCTCTTACGAATAATTAAGGTTGGTGGGTGAGACTACTTAAGATAGGGTACTAATTAGCACTTTTAACTAAGTGCTGAAAGTACTTTCTTGTTTGGGTTAAAAGAGAGGCATCAGCCTCACAAACTCTTTAGAGCATTGTCTAGGTCAGAAATCAAATCTTCAACATCCTCTATACCTACTGATATTCTAATTAGATTATCCGTTATGCCTATCTTTTTTCTTTCTTCTTCGGGTATAGAAGCGTGCGTCATTTTCGATGGATTATTTATGAGTGACTCAACACCACCTAAACTTTCAGCAAGCAAGAAAATATTAAGATTGCTAAGAAATCTTTTTACACCATTAGCATCAGCTTTCAAGTAAAATGATATCATACCTCCAAATCCTGACATCTGCTTTTTAGCCAGATCATGCTGTGGGTGACTCTCTAATCCAGGATAAAGAACCTTTTCAACCTTAGGATGAGAAGACAAGAATGAAGCAATCATCTTTGCGTTATACTCGTGTCTTTCCATCCTGACATGTAATGTTTTTAGCCCTCTTATTAATAAGTAACAATCAAAAGGTGATGGAACAGCACCTATAGCATTTTGGTTAAACCTAATTTTCTTTCTTATCTCCTCATCATTAACAACAACGGCACCAGCAACAACATCACTATGCCCTGATATATACTTAGTACAGCTATGAACAACAACATCAGCACCTAAATCCAAAGGTTTTTGAAAATACGGTGTCATGAAAGTATTATCAACAACAACAATCAGCGAATATTTCTTAGCAATTCTCGATATTTCAGATATATCGCACAACTTCATAAGTGGGTTCGTAGGTGTTTCTATCCATACCATCCTTGTATTTGGTTTGATAGCAGCCTCTAGATTTGACGGATTCGTCAAATCAACATAACTAACCTCTATATTAAAATTATTCAGCACCTTATTGAAAAGCCTCTTAGTACCTCCGTACAAATCATCAAATGCTATAATGTGATCGCCAGACTTTAGCAGAGAAAAAGCCACCGTAGACTCTGCAGCCATTCCCGAAGAGAAAGCCAAACCAAACTTACCATTTTCAAGAGAAGCTATTTTCTTCTCGAAGGCGAATCTAGTAGGATTACCAGTTCTTGAGTACTCATATCCACCAGTAGGTACCTCTACATCCTTCCTAGCGAAAGTCGTTGAAAGATGTATCGGAATAACAACATCACCGCTAGAACCTTCTCTAAAATCTGGCTCCTCACCAATATGTATAGCCCTAGTAGAAAACTTCATACCTTACCCCTATTCTTATAGTACTCAACAATGTCTATTGAAGTAACAATATCAATTATTGATTTTCCATCTGAAACCAAAGCAGCACCTCTATCCTTAAGCATAAGGAAAGGATTAGAAACAACATCCTTA
>JAPYWX010000021.1 GCA_028276145.1 Spirochaetota bacterium | reverse complement strand
TCAGGGGTTCAAGTCCCCTCAGGCACGAATAATGATAATAAGAATAGACGGTAACTATAGGTCACAGCCTAAAAAAGCTAACCAAATTAGAAGATCTGAAAACACTTCTTCAAAAAGCTTTGAAGAAATAGTTTTTTCTTCGATGGCTGAGAAGGAAGAGATAGATAAGGTAAACAAAAAGCTTGATGAATTGGAAAGTAGGTTAAAAGAAGAATTTTCCAGTGAACTGGTTGAAGAATACAAAGAGCTTATAAGGGATTTAATAAAAAAGCTCTCTAACTTGGCTAAAGTTATTGAAAAGTCTTCTTTAAAGTCAAAGGATAAAAGGTTAAAGGTTATAGTGTTTGCAAATACTAAGCTTAGAGAAACGTTAGAAAGTTTAGTAAAGGACCATGTGACAAAAGCAGTTTTGATGAATTTGTCATCTGAGCTAAGAGGTATAATAATGTCAGTACTTGCTTAGTTATGAAGTTCATAGCTGATGTAATGCTAGGTGGATTGGCAAAATACTTAAGAATGTTGGGTATTGACACCAAGTACTATAAGAATATAGATGATAAATCTATAGTTAAGATTTCCGAAGAAGAGGATAGAGTAATACTAACGAAGGATAAAAAGATGGTTAAGGAGCTTAACCCTAAAAATGTCTACATAGTTGAGGCTAATCACACTATAGATCAAACAAAAGAGGTTGTAGATAGGTTCGATTTGAGGTCTCAAGTGAATCCTCTCAGTAGGTGCCTTATATGTAATTCAGTTTTAAGAGAAGTTACTAAGGATGAGGTGAAGGAGCTGGTGGATGATATTACTTTTAACTCGTTTGATGAGTTTTATGTTTGTGATAACTGTAAGAAAGTTTATTGGCATTCAACTCATACCGATAGAATGCAGATAATAATTGAAAAAATAATTAATCAAGGTTCTCAATGGGGATCAAAGTAATAACATTTATTTTTACATCTCCGACAATCATCGTTTTCTTATTGACAAAGAAATCTTTTCCTTTTATTTTGGTTTTATTTTTGGAGAAAGGAATTATTAAGTTGGCGTCTATACCGATTATTTCCTCTTCGTAGACTTTCATCACCTCAAGAAACTTTAGGTTGGCAAAAACTATTTTGCCAAATCTGTCTGAAATTAGTACTGGCAGAGGGAAATTTTTTAAAACTGCTTCAAAGTTAATATCCAAGTCTGAATTTCCTGTTAGATATAGTAGTTCGTTTCTTGAGATGAAATCAATTGATGAATCATGTATATCTAGTAAAGGGAAAATTTTACCTTCAAATTTTGAATTTTTTAGTTTCTTGATGTCTTTGATGTCTTTTTCTTCTATTTCGGATATGCTTGAGTATATGTTGCTTAGAGCTATTACTTCCGGAGTTTCTATAAATCCTGTCAGGGTACCTTTCCGTGAAATTAAAAGAAATTCGGATGAATATCTGAAAAGGTAATTTATAACATCATGTAATGAAGATACTTTCATAAGCTTATGGTAACATTGATTTTATTTTCTCTTCTATTTCTTGGAGTTGTGAGAATATTTTTAGGTCTATGGTGGTTGTATCTGTTTCTACTATGCATCCACCTGGTTCAACAAATGGGTCTTCGAATATCTTTATTTCTCCATTCTTTTCTAGAATCTTTATGAATTCTTCTTTATGGCTTGCTGTGATTTCTAAATCTCTTGGGTTTACTCTGATGATAAACTTTGTTTCACCTGCCAATTTGGATAGGGCGTATTTTATTTGTCTTATTACTACTTCTCTTTCCTTTTCTGTGATTTCCTTGAGTATTTTTTTGACTATCTCTAGAGCTAGTTCTACAACTTCTCTTTCTGATTTCTGTATTATTTCCTCTCTTTTTTTGACTATGTATGATGTTATTTCGTGTAATCTTGTAGCTAGTACCTCTATTTCTTTTTTGCCTTCTCTGAAGCCGTCTTCTAAGCCTTTTTTGTATCCTTCGTCGTATGCTTTTTTCTTTATTTCCTCAGCTTCGGCTCTTGCCTCGGAAATTATTTTTTGAGCTTCTTTCCTAGCTTCTGCTAAGATGTTTTCTTTCTCTTTGTTTGTTTCCTCTATTATCCTGTTTTTTTCCTCAATATATGATTTTATCTTGTTGAATGCTACTTTTTCTGCTTCTTCTATTATTTCAGAAGCCTTTTCATTTGCCTCTTCTAGAAACTTTTCCTGTAGTTTGCTAAGTTCTTCTTGTTTTTTGCTTATCTCTTCGTTGAGCCTATTGATTTCGTCTTCTAGTGCTTTTAGCTTCTGCTCTTCCTCCATTATTTTCATTTCTAGCTTTTTCTTCAAGAATTTTGGGGGTTCTAGACGAAATTTAGATTTCTCGTCTACTTCATATTCTTCCTCAGTTACTATTTTCTTAGCTGCGATTGTTACGAAGTTTTTTTCTTCCATGTACTATATTCTATAAAATCGGATGCCGTTAGTCAAAGATTACTGATTTCTATATCTTGCTATAAGGTGAAACATAACGATGTTTTTGATTAACATGTTCTAATGTTTTTCGTAGCACTGGTAGTTGGGATTTTGGCATTGGTTTTTCTACTTTTGAGAAGGGAGTATATCTATTCAGCTGTTATTTTCATAATGTTTCTTGTGGCTATTCCTCTAACATTTAAGTATAACATTGTTGGTAGTGAGCCTATTGAAACAGTACTGTGGATTGACAGTTCTCAGAGCATGAAAGGTAAAATGCAAGATGTTAAGGAGATCGTTTCTCAAGTTAAGCCTGACAGTGTGAGGTTCTTCGGTTATCCTTTTAACAATCCCGATAGGGATTTTAAAAATTTTGAAACAAATAAACTTAATATCATTGTTTCGGATTTTCTTTTTGATATTCCGACAAACATAGTTTCAGAAAATACGGTTTTTGTACCTGTTTCTACAGTTGTAAAAACAAATCACCTGATTAAGAAAATATACTTTACTAATATTTCTCAGATAGAGTATTTAAACATTGAGCTATTAGCCAAAAGCGCAATAAAGATATACGGAAACAATAAAGTTTTGTATCAACCTAAGAACATTTCAACTAATTACATTATTCCTGTTACTTCTTTACCTGAAGAAGTTTTTATTCAATCTGTTAGTACTAATATAGCTTTGAAAACGAAGCTATACTCTGACATAGGGGTTTTGTGGTTTGATTTAAATCCTGATTTTTCTAGGCTTAGTCAGGTTATTAAGGCTTATTCACTTAGATGTGAATACTTTTTGAAAGTAACAAAATCAACAAATTTCTATTTTGACAAAAAATTCAAAGGGTTAATTGTTGGTTATCCTAGTGGTGATGTTAAGCTAGATGACTTGGTGGATATTACTGAGATGGGTGGTAGGGTTGTTGTTGTTTCTCCTGATGAGTCTTTTGTGAAGAAAATATTTAGAGTATCTACTGTACAAAATCCTAAGGTTTCTACTTCTTCTTTTCTTTACTTAAGTGAAAAAGAGATTTTTGAGCTTGTGAAAGGGTATGAAGGGGTAGTCGATTTGGCATTTAGGTATCAGTATCCTGTCGTTGAGCTTGACAATATTGAAACTCTAGATAGAGATGGATATTCAGTGTATTTCCGGTACAAAGGTGTTGAGTTCTTGGTTATCATGCTAAGAAATATAAGTAAATTTGATAAGCAACTTGCTAAAGAGGGGGTTGTTTACTCTTTTTCTGAGGACATTTACGGGAATATTCTTAAATTCGTTTTAGGTAAAGGTAGCAAAGGAATTAGTGAGATGGTACTTTCTGAGAGTGCTTTTGAAGGTGGAATTATACCACAGGGTAAAGTGGTTCTCTTGAGAGATTTACAAAATTGGGAGAAAACTAATTATAAGCCTAGAGTGCCTACCATTGTGGCTAAAGAAGAAAATATTTCTCAGTGGTGGATTTTGATGCTAGTTATTGTTTCTTTACTTGCTATAAAGTGGGTTTTTAGGTAGTGTTTTTTATTTGTAAAAAACGGCTTTAGCCAGTTTTGTTGAAAAATTCAACAGGCTAATGCCTATTTCTTAATTTAAAATAAGAAGGTGCTATGAATCACGAGGTACTATTTAGCACAGGTGCTATTTACAAGTGTCAATTAGCACATTATTTTAAGTAGCCCCTCCCGCCCACCCCAATTAATTGTAGAGAGGTTTTCACCTCTCTACGCTCTTCAATTAATAAGATAGTGCTATTAAGCACTTTAAAAAAGTGCTTTAAGCACCCCATTTTTATTGCAGAGATGCTACACATCTCTGCACTCTTAAAAGGTTTTGTCAAAAAAATAGTTCCTTCCTATTAAAAAAGATTTTTTCAACACAGTCCTTCTAACTTGAAGGGTATGGTTTTGTATCTTTTAGAATTTGGTATTTGTATTATGAGAGGTTTAGGCAATGTCTTATGTAAGTAATTTCAAGCCTTTGAGTTCAAAGGCTCTTAGTATAGAACCTTCGGCAACACTCAAAGTAAGTGCAAAAACGAAAGAACTGAAAAGCAGAGGGGTGGATGTTATAAATATGACAGCTGGTGAATCTGACCTTTTGCCACCTCGATGGTTGCTTGAGAATCTCAAGCTTTATTCATCTAAACCGGGTGTTAATCTATATAAGCCTACTGCAGGTATACCTGAACTTAGAGAGGAAATAGCAAGAAAGTATCAGAAATACAATGGTATAAACTATACTAAAGATGAGGTAATAATAACAATAGGTGGTAAGCATGCTATATATCTAGCTTTAGCGGCATTGTGTAATGATGGCGATGAGGTAATAGTCATTTCTCCTTATTGGGTAAGTTATGTTGAACAGGTTAAGATTGTTGGTGCTAAGCCTGTTATTTTGGAAACGGATAGCCGAAATGGTTTCATACCTGACATAAATAAACTAAGGGAACTTGTAAATGCCAAGACTAAGGCTATAATTGTAAATTCACCGAATAACCCTACAGGTGCTGTTTATCCTGCCCAAGTATTAAAAGGAATTTTTGAGATAGCTTATACTAATGGTGTTTATGTTATTTCTGATGAAATATATGAGAACTTTGTGTATGAAGGTGACTTCATTAGTTTTGCTTCAATTGATGAAAAGGCTAAAAATATGACAATAGTCATAAATGGTTTTTCAAAGTCTCATTCTGTAACTGGTTGGAGAATAGGTTATGCCTGCGCTAATAAAGAAATAATCAATCTTATGGATTCAATACAAAGTCATATATCTTCTGGGACTTCTTCACTTGTTCAATATGCTTTCTTAGGGTTCCTGGACCATTACGAGGAAGATGTTAAAAGCCTTTCAGTGTTTAAGGAAAGAAGGGATTATATAGCTAATGAGTTAAAGGGTATTTGCTCTTATATTCCTAGTGGAGCTTTTTATTACTTTATTGATGTTTCAAAGTTTTACAATGGTGATATAAAGAACTCCGTTGATTTCTGCGAGAAATTACTAGATAAGAAGCTACTTTCTTTGGTTCCGGGGGTTGCTTTTGGTGATGATAGGTATGTAAGGTTGTCCTTTGCTTGCTCGATGGAAACCATAAAAGAAGGTATAAAGAGATTAAAAGAGTTTTTTGAAGGCTTATGAGGGGAAAAGTAGAAGTTCTAATAGAAGCACTACCGTATATTATTAATTTTAAGGGTAGTATAATAGTCATAAAGTATGGCGGTAGTGCGATGATTAAAGAAGACCTTAAAGTTTCCTTTGCTAAAGATGTTGTTCTTCTTAAGCACTTAGGAATGCATCCTGTTATAGTTCATGGAGGTGGTAAGAGAATTTCAGAACTGATGGAGAAGCTAGGTAAGAAACCTCAGTTTGTGGAAGGGCACAGGGTAACTGATTCTGAGACAGTCGAGATAGTTGAGATGGTACTTAGTGGAGTAGTTAACAAAGAAATCGTAACGAATATAATAAAAAACGGTGGTAAAGCAGTAGGTATTTCTGGTAAAGATAATTTTACTATCAAAGCAAAGAAAAAACTCTATAAGGATATTGACATAGGTTTTGTTGGACAGGTTGAAAAGATAAATAATGAACTTATCGTTTCACTTATTCAGGATGGATATATACCTGTTATATCGCCTCTAGGGGTGGATGATGACGGAAATTCCTATAACATCAATGCTGATGATGTTGTTGCTGAGATAGCAGTTAGCCTAAAAGCTGAAAAGTTAATATACCTTACTGACGTCGATGGGATATATAGAGACATAAACGATAAGAATTCATTGATTTCTTCTATAACCGTCAAGGAGCTACAGAATTTGATAGATTCAGGTATTGCTACGGGTGGCATGATACCAAAGTTGACTTCAATAATCAGAGCAATAGAAAGAGGTGTTAATAAGGTGCACATAATAAACGGTACAATTCCGCATTCGTTACTTATAGAGTTATTCACTGATGAAGGTATCGGTACACAAATAACTCTGTAGGAGATACTTTATGATTAACGAAACTACCTTAAGGGTGAGGTATTCTGAAACTGACCAGATGGGAGTTGTTTACTATGCTAATTACCTAGTGTGGATGGAGGTAGGAAGGACTAACCTTATAAGAGAATGTGGAATTACCTACAAAGAACTTGAAAGCAAAGGATATATTCTTCCTGTTGTTTATGTTGTTGGTAAGTATTTGAAGCCTTCTTATTACGATGACGAAATAATCGTTCAAAGTGCTCTTATGGAAGCCACTTTGACTAAGATAAGAATAGGTTATAAAATCTATAGAACTTCTGAAAATGGTAGAGAGTTAGTTTTTGTGGGGTTAACAGACCTTGTTTTTATGGATGCTAAAAGTGGCAAGGTTGTCAAAATGCCCGAGTTCTTTAGAGAAGCTGTAAAAATAAGCGAGACGGAGGAATATAAATCCTTCGTTGAGGATGTAAAGAGGACCTTGAAAGTTTAGAGTTTTTAATTTTTCTAGCAGTGAGGCTCTGCCTCCCTGTTAAATTTGAATAACTTAAATAATTTTTTTACAATATCCGTTGGAGGCTTTTATGGGTAGAAATATTTTGTTTTTGATTTTGCTTACTTTGCTTGTTGTTTCACTCTCTTTCTGCTCCCAAAATCCACAGACACCACAAGGGGAAAATGACACAAATTCACCAACAGTAAGTATAACTTCACCTACAAACGGACAAATTTTGTTTGTTAGTACAAATACTACCACAACAAATGTCACAATAAGTGGTACTGCTAGCGATAATAAGGGAATAAAAGAAGTTTATATATCGATAGACAGTAGTTCTTTCAGTCTGGTTGGTACTGCAAGTACTTGGAGTACTAATGTAACATTGTCTACTGGTAGCCATAGTGTAAAAGTTTATGCTGTTGATACCTCAGGGAATGTAAGTACGACTAATAGTATTAGTTTTAGAATAGAGATTCTCTATCCTGCACCACCGACATTAGGTGCTGTTGTGTCAAACGATGGAAATGTTTACTTCTACCTTTTTGCTCCTTCGGCTAGCTCTGTTTCAATAGCAGGAGAATTTAACTCTTGGAGTACTACGGCTAACCCTATGACAAAATTTTATACGACAATATTCGGTGAAAATGTGCCTATTTGGGTAACCTCGTTACCACTTAGTAGTGTTAATGGTAAGAAGTATAAGTATGTAATAAATGGCTCAACTTGGGTTGCTGACCCTTACTCAAAGATGATTGCTAATGATGGCTACGGAGGTTTTAACACAGTTTTTACCAATTTGCCAACTTTCAGTTGGGAAGATAGTAGTTATACTCCACCTCATCCAAGCAATTTAGTTATATACGAACTCCATACATGGAGTTTTACGAAGAATGATCCAACTGTTTCAGTAGCGAACAGAGGTAAATTCTTGGGTATTTTAGAGAAAACTAATTATCTACTACACTTAGGTATAAATGCTATAGAGCTTATGCCAATACATGTACAGGAATTCTATTCTGGCTACACTTGGGGGTACAATCCTACATTGTTTATGGCTATACATAGCGATTATGGCACAATCCAAGATTTGAAGACTCTGGTTAATGAATTACACAAAGTAGGTATAGCTGTAATACTTGATGTTGTATTCAATCATACAGGAAACGGTAATAACTATCTTTGGTCAATAGATAATAAGTATTATTTTGATTTTGATGGTGATGGAAATCTTGAAACATCGTCTGATGATTCTTCACCTTGGGGTAATAAGTTTGCTGTTTGGAAGACAATGGCTAAAAAACTTATTTATGATACACTAAAGTATTACATAGAAGAATTTCATATAGATGGGTTTAGATTTGATGGCACTTATGCTATGGAAGGGGGTAATCCTTACAAGAATGCTAGACCAGCACTCATAGAGGTGATAAACCTTTTGAGGTCTCAGTATCCGAACAAGATATGGATAGCTGAGCAATTACCTAACTCTACTGATTTCAAAGGTACAGGAATAGCACAGTGGGAACAGGTTTTTCATGACAAAATGAAAGCAATGTTAAGGAGGGGGACATTTGAGGGAGAATTGTATGATAATGTTGGTAGAGTTGGTAGGATGATATATTACGATAAGGATAGCGGTAATTTTGCTTCACCTCTTGAAGGTGTAAATTACTTTGAATCACACGATGAGAATTCTGTTTATACTGAACTTGTAACTTATAGTGGACTTACAATTACGGATGCTACTAATGCTTCAAAACTTGGTGCGATAGTGCTCTTTACTTCTATGGGTATACCTATGATAATGTCAGGTCAAGAATTTGTAAGACCTAGAATAGGACAGAATACCAGTGAAACAAATGGTAATATAGATTGGTCTTGGCTCACAGCGAATACAAATATTTATGAATACTACTCTGGGCTTATAAACTTAAGGAAGAGTCACCCAGCGTTGAGGTTAACACATCCAGATCCTGCATCAGTTGGGCTCTTTAAGTGGGGTAATGAGTGGAATTCAGCTAATTTTAATTGGAGTACTAGTAAACATATTGTTTATGCACTGAATTATAACGGTAATTTGAGTGATAACAAATTCGTTGTTGTTGCTAATTTTAGCGGTTCTACCCAGACAGTTTATCCGTTCTTTGAGACTGGTACATGGACAATTGTTGTAGACCCTTACACGAGTAGCGGTACAAATACTACAAACATTACTGATACCAGTACATCGTGGCAAGTTCCACCTTACAGTGGCTACATCTTTATGAAGTAACTTATTGTTACTGAGTAACTTATTGTTACTTTGAGATTTCCTAGAGGTGCTTTGAGCACCTCTTTATTTTAGGAATGAAGAGAGACAAAGTCTCTCTTCAAATTACTTTAATACCTCTCTTTTTGCCTTTTCTACATACTTTTTGAAGTCTAAAACTACTTTATCGGTGTCTTTGAGTATGCCGTTGTAATACCTTTTGTATTGCTCTTTGTAGCTTCTAAGTAAGTTGTCCACCTCTGCACTGAGTAGTATATCAATTAGATTTTCTACTTTTGTCATTCTATTTAATATCTCGTTTATTACTGTTTCGTTGGTTAGAGTTTTATAGAGTAGTTCTTTTTTGTCTATTTCTGGGATTATTTGTATTTCTAGTTTACCGCTTAGTGAGGAAACTGGTGTGAATGAGAAATTACAGACAAGGTCTTCCACTTTTCCGTTCTTTATCGTTGTTGTGTCCTTGCTTGTTTTTGTGATTTTTATTATGCCGTTCCATGTATTACTTTCGTTTGTAACGAAGAATTCAGTAAACACTTTCCTACCATCTAGCATGAATCCTTCAATTTTTACTTTCTTACCTTCACTTTCTTTTGTGAATGTGTAGGTAACATTCTTGATGTTCAATCTATCGGGTAAATCTATGAACTTGTAGTTTGCTATTTCTCTTGCTAGATAGTAAGGAAATAGTGAGATGTACTTTTTGAAATATGATTCCGGGTTCTGTTTTATCATTTTTGCTCTTTCATCCCATGCTATTTTATAGCCCTCATTTAGAAGAGAAATCTTTGAGGAGATACTATCTATTTCCTTTTCGTAGTTAGTTATGTTGTCTCTAACTTCTTTTAGTTTCTTGTCAAAGTTTTTAGCGAAAATGTGAGAAGGTGTATTAATTTTATTTTTACTTACAAGTTCGAAGTATTCTTTTGGTACTTCGTTTTCAAAATCCTTTAGGATTTTGTATATTTCTTGTTTCCTTTTGCTTACTTCTCTACTGAGTTCTAGTGATACTTTACTGATTTCATAGCTTGCATCTAACCAGTATGATGTGAATTTTTCGGGGTACTTTAATAGTATGCTCTTATCCTTTTCGTAGTTTTCTGTGAGGTTACTTATTCTGTTACCTATTTTGTCAATGTAGATGGGTAATAGGTTTGTTGCTACCTCTACTCTTATTTCTTCTTCAATTCCTAGTGTAGAGATTTCTTTTGAGAAGGAGGCAAAATCAAAGCTGTTTGATGATACAAAGAAAGTTATAGAATTTGTTTTACCTTCAAAGAAAGATACTAGTTTTTCATAATCTATACTTACATCTTTAGCGTAGAAATCAGGAACATAAGACACTTCTTCAATCGTCATTCCTAGGAGACCTGTAGTGACATTTCTTATGTTTATACCTATCCCCACTAAGTTAACTAATTTTTCGTTTATGTACGAAACGGTTGTACTACTTACAGGAAATCTTATCATTAGCGATAATGCTACGACTAAGGCTAAAAGGATAAAAATTACAATTATTGTTACCTTCTTCATATTAGTAATTCTCTTATGTAGTACTTTTTCTTTTCAACAAACTTGTAAGTTTGTTAGGAAATCCTAAGTGCTTATAGCACAAGTGCTAATTAGCACTTGTGCTAATTAGCACTTTTTGAGTTGTTAATTGGAGAGTGTAGAGAGGCGGAGCCTCTCTAAAAAATTTTTAGTGTTACCTAAAAGTTGAATTTTCTCCTACTAATTTAGTAAATTTTCTCTAGTGTTAGGAAACTAGGGGGGAGTATGGCGGATCAGTGTAAAGTTGATAGTGGTGGTGATGTATTCTCTGTGAAGATAACTAATACCAAATTAGATGATGAGATTAGAGAGCTTTTGAAGAGTGTGAAGGTTATAGCTGTAGTTGGTTTGTCGCCCAAGGAAGATAGGCCGAGTAATATGGTTGCTAGGTACTTGAAGGAAAAGGGGTATAAGGTAATACCTGTGAATCCTGGGCATGATGAGATACTCGGTGAAAAAAGTTATCCTTCTTTGTCTTCTATACCTGAAAAAGTGGATGTAGTTGATATATTCAGAAAGTCTTCAGAAGTTCTGCCAGTTGTTGAGGAAGCTATAAAGTTGAAGCCTAAGTGTATATGGTTACAGTTGGGTATAGTAAATGATGAAGCCAAGAGGTTAGCTGAGGAAAATGGGATTTTCTTCGTTCAGGATAGGTGTATCAAGATAGAACATCAGAGATTGATAGGAGGATAATTACTTATCCTCCTCATCGATAAGAAGTCTTGCTATAATTTCTTCGGAAATTTTTTGAGCTACTTTATTTATAGCTTCTTCGCTTTTGTATCTTCCAGATTCTATGAATTCTTTGCCTCTTTGTATAGCTTCTGGCCTGATTTCGGGTGTGTTCTTTATAATGTTCAAAGCTGTTTCCTTTTCTAAGTTCTTTTGAAAGACGTTTTTGGCGCTTTCGGAAATAGAAACTTCATCTTCTATAGGTTTGTTAAAACCTTTCTGGTGAAGCTTTTTGATTTCTTGATCTTTATTAGGTTTTATGGGTTCTGGTCCCCCTACCCCTCTAATAACCATAAGACACCTCTTGACAATATTATCGGTATAATTCTGAATAACTTTGAATTTTTAGTTCAAACTTTTCAAGTGGCTTGTTCTTTAAAATATTGTTTCTAATTTTCCGTTATTATAAAATATTGGTTGTAGGAGGAAACCGTATGCAGGTTAGTGCTGAGGTTTTGCCAGGTGACATTGTGAAAATAAAAGTCAATGGAGAACTTAGTATATTCTATATAGATCCTTTCGAAAGTGTTGTCCAGAAGTATATAGTTGATGGTAAGTCGAAGTTTATATTTGATTTTAGGGATGTTACGTATATTGACTCAATGGGTATAGGACTTCTATCAATAGCTGGCAATAGTGCTTCACAAAAGGGACATAAAATAGCGGTAATAGTGACAAATCCCAAAGTTAAGTATACTCTTAATGTTTCTAGGTTACATGATGTTATGGTGATTGTTGAGACTGAGGAGGATGCTCTCAAAGTTTTTGAAGGAAACTAAGATGAGGTTTGAAAGAAAAATTTTTTCAACATTTTCAGACCTTAGAGATTTAGAGAACGATTTTGTTAGTTTCCTTGAGGTAAACAGAGTGCCCAGTGATGTAATATACGATTTAAAAATTGCTTTACATGAGTACATCCTTAATGTGATGGAACATGGTTATCACTGGGCTCCTGACGGAATTATAGAAGTTGCCGTTGATGTTGACTTTGATAGAAGTAAGAAATTTAACATTGAGGTCGAAATTAGAGATTATGCACCTAAGTTTGTCATAGATAAGGAGAAAATAATGAAAGAAGTGAATAATAGAAGTTTTAGAGGTAGAGGCTTGGTTATGATACTTACTTTTGTTGACGATATAATATATGACCACGAATTAAAAGATGGCAATAGAGTGAAGTTTGTAAAAAGCGTTAAACTCTAAGTTTATTTGATTTTTGCACATCGTCTTCTTAAATTTTTTAACTAGAGGAAGGATATGTTTCCAGAAGGATTAACGCCTAGTGCTAAAAAAGTCTTGAATATTTATTCTCAGGAAAGTGCCAAAAAGCTAAGGAACGATAAAATAGAAGTTGAGCACATACTGATAGGTATAATAATGGACAATGATAATAGGGCAGTAGCTGCTTTGAGAGAGCTAGGAGTGGACGTTGAGAAGGTTAAATTGGATTTAGAAAATGCTATGAGAAATCCAACAGGTCCTTTCGGTATGGGAGCTTTGCCGTTTAGCCATAATGTTAAAAAGGTTCTAGATGCTTCGGTAGAAGAAGCTAGAAAACTGGGACATAATTATATAGGTCCTGAACATATACTTATAGCTATACTTTCGTCTTATACGGGAATAGCTACTATAATGTTGGAGAACAACGGAATAACAGCCGATGCGGTTAGAAGGACTGTTGCTAGACTCTCGAATGTTATTCCTTTCAACAAGCCTCAGGAGCAAAAAGAAAAAGCAAAGAAGAAAATTAGGACTCCTCTTTTGGATGAGTTTGGTACGGATTTGTGTAAGTTGGCTGCAGAGAATAAATTAGACCCTGTCATAGGTAGAGATGTTGAGATAGATAGAGTAATACAAATACTTGTAAGAAGGAAGAAGAATAACCCTGTTCTTGTTGGATTGCCCGGGGTTGGTAAGACATCAATAGTTGAGGGATTGGCTCAGAGAATAGTTAAAGGACAGGTTCCAGCGTATCTGCTTGACAAAAGAATTATTCAGCTTAATATCCCGGCAATTGTTGCCGGTACTAAGTACAGAGGTGAGTTTGAAGATAGGTTGAGAAATATAATAACTGAGGTAAAGAACTCTGGAGATGTTATTGTTTTCATTGACGAGATTCATACAGTCATAGGTGCTGGAGCTGCAGAAGGTGCTATAGACGCAGCTAATATCCTCAAGCCAGAGCTATCAAGAGGTGATATACAATTTATCGGAGCTACCACACTGGATGACTATAGAAAATTCATAGAGAAAGATAAGGCACTCGAAAGAAGGTTCCAGATGGTCATTGTTGATGAGCCTTCTGTTGAGATAACTATTGAGATTCTAAAAGGATTAAGGAAAAAGTATGAGGATTTCCACAAAGTTAAGTATGACGATGAGGCTCTTGTGCAAGCGGTTTATTTGTCTAAACAATATATTCAGGGTAGGTATCTACCCGATAAGGCTATTGACTTGATTGATGAGAGCGGCGCTAGAGCAAGAATAAAGGCGTTTTCAAAGCCCAAAGAGCTTTTAGAGTTAGAGAGTAAGATAGAGGAGGTAGAGAATAAGAAAAAAGATGCTGTTGCAAGACAAAATTATGAAGAGGCTGCAATTTATAGAGATGAGCTTAATGAGCTAAGAAGTAAGTACGAGATACTTAGAGATGAATGGCTTAATTCAACTTCTTCAGTTGTGGTACCTGTTACTGTTGATGATATAAGAGAGACTCTTTCAGCGATGACAGGTATTCCTGTTCAGAAGCTTGGAGGAATGGAAATATCTAAACTCGCAAATATGGAAGAGGAACTCAAGAAGAGAGTTATTGGGCAGGATGAAGCAGTTGAGGTTGTTTCAAAAGCCATAAGAAGAGCGAGAATAGGACTAAAGCCCAAAAATAAGCCCATAGGTTCGTTTTTATTCTTGGGACCAACTGGGGTGGGTAAGACAGAGTTAGCTAAAGCTTTGGCTGAATTCTTGTTCGGTAGCGAAGATAACTTAATAAGGATAGATATGAGTGAGTTCATGGAAAAGTTCAATGTTTCAAGGCTTATAGGTGCACCACCGGGATATGTTGGTTATCAAGAAGGAGGACAGCTCACGGAAGCAGTAAGAAGGAAACCTTATTCAGTCATATTGTTCGATGAAATAGAGAAAGCTCACCCAGATGTCTTTAACATACTGCTCCAAGTAATGGATGATGGTAGATTAACTGATAGCCTCAACAACATTGTTAGCTTTTCTAACACTGTGATAATAATGACTTCTAACTTGGGAGTTAGA
>JAPYWX010000185.1 GCA_028276145.1 Spirochaetota bacterium | reverse complement strand
TAACAACTAAGGGAACGCTTGGATTTGCTAAAGAATCTGCTGATAAGATGTTTGAGTATGACAACATGAAGCAGAAATTGCTAGATGAGGTTAAAAGATACTTTAGCCCTGAGTTTCTGAATAGGCTTGATGAAGTAGTTATATTCAAACCGTTGTATAAAGATGTGATAAAGAGAATAGTAGATAAGATGATAGGCGAGATAAATAGGGACCTTGTCCATAATAACATAACTATATCAATATCTGATAAAGTCAGAGAGTTTTTGGCTGAGAAGGGATTTGACCCTAAGATGGGTGCTAGACCTTTAAGAAAAACTATAAGGAAGTACATAGAAGATGTTGTATCTCAGAGGATTGTTGAGGAGAAGATAGATATATCTAACTTGGGCAAGGATAATAAAATTCTTAAGGTTATGTGTTACGATGTTGATAATGACAGCGTTAAAATGAGATTGAAAGTATTAGGCTTATCTAAAAAGCAAACCGAGAGCAAGACAAAAAATAAGGATATCAAAGTATTTAACATAACACATAACTAATTCATTAGGAATGCTTAGCATTCCTACCCTTTTTATTTAATTTTTCTAAAGTGAAAAGAGTTGTAGCCTCTTTTCATCAAATAGTGTGGGGTGCTTAACAATACTTTTCTGTTAGGGTTAAGGGAGGCGTTAGCCTCCCTTAAAGTCTTAAGAGTGGGCGGGTGGGGCTACTAATAGAGAGAACCAGAGCCTCTCTTAGAATCTTAGGTGTGGCTAGTAACAATGTGTTGAATAACACAGTGCTGAATAGCACTTCGTTATTTACATTTTATCAAAGTTAAGAGAGACGAAGTCTCTCTAATTGTGGAATTATGGTATCTCTTTTAAGTGAATTATTTCTACATTAAGTGTGCTGGTGTCTAGTATCATGAAAGTAGGGTCATTGTAGAGCCAGCCGCATAGTTCACCAGGGTTTATAACTAAAGTATTACCAATCTTCTTGTTATCTAGTTGGTGAGTATGCCCGTATACAATTATATCAAAACTGTTTGATTTTGCTAGTTCTTCTATAAATGCTGGCTCATGCATAACTGCTATTCTGGTGTTTTCTACTTTTACCTCTATGGGCTGAACTTTGATTCTATCTTCGTAGAATTTCTTTAGCATTACTCTGTCTCCATCATTATTTCCAAATACTCCGTATATTTCTCCTTTGAATTGTCCTAATACTCGCCATGTGAATGGCGATACAAAATCACCTGCGTGAATTATAACTTGGCAATTTCGTTCCTCAATAACTTTCAAAGCTTTTCTTAGGTTGTCCAAGTTATCATGAGAATCTGACATTATGGCTATGAGCATAAGTGAACCTCCATTTGACTTATAAAATAATAAAGTGATTATTTTCAATCACATTTATCACTTATAGTCCAAGATTTTATTAAGGTTGTTTATGTTTGTTTCTGCTATATTTCTAGCCTCTTCCTCACCACTGTTTATAACGAAGTTATACAAGGATTTTGCCTTGTAAAACTCTCCAACTCTTTCGTATAGGTTACCTATACTAATCAAGTTAAGTAAATAGTCTTTTTTAAAATCCTTTTGAATGAGTTCATTCCTTTGTAGTAAGAAGTTTACCATTTCTTTAGTTGGTGGTTCTTCATTTGAAAGGTAAAAATCTAAAACTTTGCTTAGTGCACTTTTTGTTTCTAGTGGTGTTGTTATAAGGTTTAGAGCTTCTTTTATGTTTTTTTCTGAGAGTTCATTTTTACCCATAGTTCCTAGAAATATTCCAACGTACAGTTTGCCGAATGGTTCTTTTGAGCTTATGGCTTCTGCTTCTTTAAGAGCATCTGTGTATTTGCCAAGTTTCTCTAGGTATTCTATCTTTTTTAGTTTTAGCTTCGGTAAGTCTGTCTCAGAAACATTTGTTTCTAAACTTTCAATTTCTCTTAGTGCTCTATAGTAACCGTACTTTTTGGCTATGTTGTCAATGTTTTCAAAGAATTTTTTTTCATCGCCTACTAGAGATTTTATGTCAAGTTTTCCCGGTGCTGCTGGTGGTTTAGGTTCTATGATGTTTGTGTTTTTTTCTTCGTCTATTACGTCAAAATCGTTTGTTTTGGGGTTAAAACTTTGGTTATTAGTTATGTTTGTAGATAGTAATGATGAGTTCGTCTTTGAAAAATTCTCTTTTTCGGTTGTTTTGTTATTGTTTTCTTTTTTAGCTGGGATAGTTTCTTCAGTTGAGCTTGTTGAATCTTTGGAAGAGATTATTTTGTATTCAACTGTTGAAACAATGTTTCCTTTTTTGTTTATTAGTTGGAAGATTACATTGTCTTCTCCTGTGGAGTTTATAGAAAATGAAAATGTGTTTACAGGTTTCTGATTAGGTATTAGTTCAGCGACTTTGATAGGGTATTTCTTTATAACCCATATGCCTTCTGTGGGAGTAGGTAACGAAATGTTGATTTTATCACCTTTTGAAACAAACAAGTTTGATACTTCAGAAACTTTTTCTTGGCTAAGTGGGAAGAGGTCTTTTTCATCTTCTAGGAGTGAGACTTTGTCTTTTGTAAATTCTGGAGTTATCTTTTCTTCTTCAGATACCGGTATGTCGTAGTAGCTTTCACCTTTTAGTTTGTATTTGTTTTCGGTTTTCTTGATGAAGTTGAAGTCGTTATCTAGGGTTTTCTTTAGAAAGTAGAGTGTATAGAAATCACATCCGCTTAATGCGGATGCTAGAATAAGTATTATCAAAGACCTTGTAAAGATTCTAACCATGAAAAAAGATTAACACACAAAATAAAAAATTTTCAAGGTGCTT
>JAPYWX010000012.1 GCA_028276145.1 Spirochaetota bacterium | reverse complement strand
TAATCGTAAGAAATGATATATACCCGTTTGAAGTAGGGATAAACACTAAAGAAATATATAGGACAAGTAAATTACTGAGGTCTATAACTGGTTTGCCCATAGCTTACAATAAGCCTATCGTAGGTAGAAATGTGTTTGCTCATGAGTCAGGAATACACCAGGATGGTGTGCTTAAGTACAGAGAAACATACGAGATAATGAAACCTGAGATGATTGGTAGGTCATCTTCCGAAATAATTTTGGGTAGGCACTCCGGCAGGCATGCTCTTAAAGTTAAGTTAAATGAGTTAGGTATAAGATATTCTAGTGAAGAAGAATTCGAAAAGATGTATGAGAAATTTCTAGAGTTAGCTGATAAAAAGAAGAATGTTTACGAAGAGGACTTAATAGCTCTGTTTTTAGGAGAGTCTAACGAAGAACTAGAATTCTTTACATTAAAGAGTGTCCAGATAATGTCGGGTGATAAGGCAATACCTACTGCAACCGTTGTATTGAGAAAAGGAAAGAAAGAGTATGTTGAATCCGCTACGGGGAATGGTCCTGTAGACGCTGTGTTTAAAGCAATTGATAGAATAGTTGCTCTTAAGAATATAAGGCTAGAGGACTTTAGTATAACTGCTGTTACATCCGGTAAGGACGCAATCGGTGAAGTTAGCCTTTCAGTGCATACAGATGGATCTTCTTACTCAGGACATGGTACGGACACAGATATAATTGTTGCTAGCACTAAAGCATATCTCAATGCTATAAACAAGGTGATATACCATTCTAAAAAGTCTCAATGAGTAACTATAGAGTAGGACAAGGTTTTGATGTACATAAACTAGTCGAGGGTAGGAGATTAGTACTAGGTGGTGTAGAAATTCCTTACGAGAAGGGGGCTTTGGCACACTCAGATGGAGATGTGCTTATACATGCTATAGTTGATGCCATTCTCGGAGTAATGGCTATGAGAGATATCGGCTTCCATTTCCCTGATACATCAGAAGAAACAGAGGGTATAGATAGTACAGTGATACTAAAAAAAGTGCTAGAATGGCTCAAAGAGAAAGGTTTCTCATTAGAAAACTTAGATGCTACTGTGATAGTTGATAAACCTAAGCTATCGCCTCATATTGAGGCGATTAGAGAGAACTTGTCAAGAATAATTGGTATTGAAAAAGAAAATATATCCATTAAGGCAAAAACTTCTGAAGGAGTTATGTTTACAAATGAAGCTTGTGCTGCAATAGTGAATGTGCTAGTGAAGATGAATACTTAAGGAGTGCCTTATAACTGTTGTACATTTTTATTTATAGAGAGGCATAGCATCTCTGTAGTCTTTAAATAAGTAAGAACCTTATATTAGATAAACTTTTCAATGCTTAGTAATAAGATACTTTAAGCACTGCCCTTGTTTTATGGGAAGAGACATCGTCTCAGAGAGACATCGTCTCAGAGAGACAGCGTCTCAGAGAGACATCGTCTATAATACTTAAATAAAGATGTGCTAAAAAGCACATTTTGAAGCTTCGAGGGTGACCGTCAAAAGTTAATAAATTGCTTTAAGTGCTGCAAGCATTAAATTTTGAAAAAAGTAGCTAGTAGAATTATAATAATACAGGGTAGAGTTATATGGTTAGTTTGGAAGATAAGCTTAGGTTGTTGGTTTTGTACAAGAAGGGTTTGAGTTTGTATATGAGTAGAAATTTTAAAGAGGCTTATGAATACTTCAGTAGATGCCTTCAAATAGATCCGAATGATGGACCTTCGAAGGTTTACCTTGAGAGATGTCAAGAGTATATAAATAATCCGCCACCTCCTGATTGGGATGGTGTTTTTGAGATGAAAAGTAAGTAGTGGAGGTTTGGTATGGTGCTTAAAATTCCTTATAGCATTGATGACTTTATTGTAAAGACATGGTGTAAAAAAGATGTTTATCTGAAAGGAGATTTACATTTCTCAACATCTTTGAGGATAGATGGGAATCTAGATGGGAATGTTTACTCTGATAATGGTTTTTTGATAGTGTCTCATACTTCTACAGTGAGGGGTGATATAAAGGCAGGAGTAATTATGATAGCTGGTAAGGTCTTTGGTAATATTTCCGCTTCGAAGAAGGTGGAACTATTCAGTGGGGCTGAGGTTATAGGTTCTATAAGGGCACCTATATTTAGGATGGAAGATAATGTTAAGTTTGAAGGTGAATGTGATACCTTTGAAGATTATGAAGAGGTGGGGGTCAAGCATGGCTAAGTTTTCAGGAATAGCCAGAATTGTTTTGGTTTTCTCTTTTATTTTCGTTGTTTTTGCCTTACCGCATATTTCATACGGAGCTAGTGAAGGTAAGAAAAGTGGCCAAAAAGTTAAACCTTTAAAGATAGTTGTTAAAGGGCCAAAAGCTAAATTTGAAAAAGGCTATACTGTGTTTCTGAGTGCTGAAGGTAAGAGGCCAGTGGCTACGCAAGGTTCAAACTACATAGAGGCAGACACAATAAAGTACTTCCAGGATAAAAACTTTGTCATTTCCGAAGGAAATGTTGTATTCAAAAACTTTGAAAAAAACATAGAGATAACTTCGGGATATTCAGAATTGTATGGTAATACGGGAGATGTAATATTTTCTTTGGCTCCAAGGATGTACATATCTAATGAGAATATGTATGTTGGTGGTGAAAAGGTTTTCATGAATGTCAACGAGGATAAGGTTAGGATTGAGACTAACGCATTTGTTACTAATGAGAACTTTAGGGCTTACGCAGATAGGGTTGAGTATATATCTAAGAGCAATCTCTCTAAGATGTTTGGGAATGTCAAGATATTCTCAACTAATCTGAATGTGAGTAGTGATATTGCTTTCGCCACCGTCAACAGTAATTTTGTTTCAAATTACATAGCATACGGTAATGTTGTTTCTGAATCAAAGAATATAGTTGCAAAATCCCAAAGTTTGGTAGCTAATTTCAGGAATACTAACGAGATAGATAACTTCACTATGATAACTAATGTAGTAGTTGATGGAAAAGATCTTTATGTTGAAGCGTTTTATCTATTTGCAGTAATTTCTAATTCTACATCTTCGACTAACCAAAAGTTGACATTCTATACATTTAATGGCACAAAGGATAAGAGAATTTTCTATAAGAACAAAAAAGAGGATACTACTCTTGAGTGTGATGTGTTAGAGGTTGTTATGGATGAGAACAATGAGATGGTATCTTCTACCGCAAAGGGTAATGTAAAGGTTATAAGGTAATTTAGAGGGGAGTATGAAAAAAATATTTTTCTTTTTGGTTCTGATTTTACTTTTTTCTAGTTTGTCTTTTGGTGATTGGAAGGATATAGAAGGTTTCAAGGTGAGGAAGATAGTCTTTGAAGGTGTTAGTAAAGCAGCTCAGGACGTAGTTAAAGAGGTACTGGCTATCAAAGAGGGAGAACCTATAGAGTCTGAAAAAGTAATACAGACTACTAAGAACATTGATTCTCTTGGGATTTTTTATGATTTTAAGATAGAGTATGAAATTGTTGATGCTTCTAAGAAACTCGTGGATATTTACATAGTTGGTACTGAATCGTCAATTGTTGATGATGTGAAGTTTTCAGGAAATAATGAGGTTAGGAGTGATGACCTTAAGGAAGTTATTACAATTACAAAGGGAGATTACATCTCTACCTATAAGGTACTTGCTAGTATTGCCGCTATAAAGGAAAAGTACAGACAGGAAGGGTTTTTAGAGGTAGCAGTTACGCCTACTTTTACCAAAGAAGGAAATAAGAATGTTTTGGTATTTAATATAGATGAGGGACCGAGGAGTATAGTCAAATCAATAAAATTTGTAGGAGTTTCAAATATCAATGAAGGGGAGCTGAAATCTATTATTGAAACGAAGGAGGAAAATGTTTTTCTTTTCCTGCCTATCTCTAGGGGTTATTTTGATTCTGACAAATTCTCAAAGGATTTGGAGAAGATTGCCTATTACTACCAGATGAAAGGTTTTATAGATGCTAAAGTTCTGTCAAATAAAGTAACAACAACTAATGTTGTTGAGAAAAACACTAAGGATAAAGGTGGAGCTGAGAAGATAAAAGAAAAGCATGTTTTCATAATAATATACATTTATGAGGGCAAGAAGTATTATTTCAACGATGTTAAAATTGTAAGTGATACAAAGATTTTTACTAAGGGTGAGCTATTAAAGAGTTTCCCTTTAATCAAAGGTGACTCGTTTGCGATGGATCAAGTCGATAAGTGGTTATACTCTGTAAACAGAAAGTATTGGGATAGGGGATATGTGTTTGCCAGGGTGCAAAAGGATTTGAAGAAAGATACTGAAAATAACTTTGTTGATGTTGAGGTTAGCATATACGAAGGTGATACTGGACATGTTGGGAATATATTTATTGTTGGTAATACTTATACCAAAGAATATGTTATAAGAAGAGAGCTAGAAATAGAAGAAGGTGAGCTTTTTAGTATTTACAAGCTTCAAAGAAGTGTTGAAAAACTCAATATGACGCAGTTTTTTGATAAGGTTGAGTGGGAAGTAAAGGAAGGTGATGCTGAAGGGATAATGGATTTAGTGTTCAAGGTAAAAGAAGGTAAGGGGGGGATAATATCTCTTGGTGCAGGTTATGGTTCCGTGAGTGGCTTTTCTGCAAATGGAAGTATATCACATGTAAATCTTTTTGGTACTGGTAAGAAAATACAAGGGAAATTAGAAATAGGGCAGTACCTGCAGTCAGTCAGTGTTTCTTTCACTGAGCCTTATCTATTCAACTCAAAGTATTCGCTTACTACTTCAGTTTATTTCTATAACTCACTAATTCAGAATATACTTGTTGATGAAGACAAAAATGGTATTGCTGAGAGTACAAATGGGCAGTATTGGCAGACAAGAATAGGTTTTGGTTTGAGTGTTTCCAGGAGGCTTTGGAGTTATTATTCTGTTGGTGTAGGATACTCAATATATGATTTGATAAACCATGACCAGAACTTTAATAATGCTTTGGATGATGGTTTGAATAAAGAACTTGCGTTGACTTCGTGGGAGCAAGGAGGGAAAATAAAGAGTACTATTAATTTAAATGCTTCGGTTGATAGTAGGGACCATCCTTTAGTTCCTACTAAAGGTGTTTATTCTTCTGTTTCTATTGACTATGTGGGGCATCTTATTGGTGGATTCTTCCAGTTTATAAGGCTGAGTGGTAACTTTTCATTCTATCAGGGTATACCGATAACTGAAAATTATAAGTTGGTGGGTGTTTTCTATACAACACATGGTGTTATGCTACCTCAGTTCAATGGAGTATTTGAGAGGGAAACTTCTGATTTATTCTGGTTTGACGGTTATTATGAACTCAGAGGGTGGCAGGGGTATGGTTTGAGAGGAATAGCTAAATCCTTCTATTCAGCTGAATTGAGATTTCCTATTTACGAAAATTTCCTTTGGGGAGCTACTTTTGCTGACTATGGTGCAGTGTTTAGTGAGTTAGTAGACTATACAACTGAACCTTCTAAGTACTACGGAAGCTTTGGATTTGGAGTCATGATAAATATTCCGTCTCTACCTATAAGGATGTACTTAGCTAGGCAGGTTAGAGTACAGGACAATCAACTTAAATTGTTCGGTTCAGATAAATTCTTTGAAAACTGGCAGTTTGTCTTCTCTATACAGGGACTATTCTAAAGAGTTAAGAGAGGCGAACCCTCTCTAAGCACTTATTTGTTGTATCCTGTGTTGGTTATTATTGAAAAGGCTCTATATATTTGTTCGAGTAGCATTATTCTGAAAATGTTATGTCCAAAAGTCATTTTTGAAAATGATATTCTGAGGTGTGCTAATTTTTTTATTTCTTCTGATACTCCTTGATGTCCCCCTATTATTATTGAGATACTTTTGCCTATATTCATTTTCTCTTCTATGACTTTTGCAAACTCGTAGGAATCCATTTCTACACCATTTGCATCAGTCAGTATTATATAATCCCCTTTTATGGTTTGTATTATTTTTTTGCCTTCTTCGTCTAGGTTCTTTGGAAATGGCTTGTTTGATTCTTTTATTTCTACTATTGTCAGTTCAGAAAATTGTGAAATCATTTTTTCAAATCTTTTTGATGTCTCATAAAGTTCTTTGTAATGTAATTTACCCACACAGATGATTTGTATTTTGAACATATCTGAATTTTGATTATAAATGAGTGATTATATCACATTTTGGTTTAGATTCCATACGATCGAAAGTTGTTGCTTATCAACTATAGTTATTGAAAAGTAGGCTTAGCTTGATTTTTTACAAAGAATTATTTAAGAAGTGCTAATTAGCACAAGTGCTAATCAGCACAAGTGCTAATCAGCACAAGTTGGGTTCTGTATTCTTTTTTGAGTTTCTTTTCTCTAAGTGGTGGATTATTGCTAGTATTGCTGCTGGGGTTACTCCTGGTATTTGTGATGCTTGGTGAAGATTGTAAGGCTTGAATTTTGTAAGTTTTTCAATTATCTCTCTTGAAAGTGATTTTACCTCTTTGAAGTCAAAGTTAGATGGTATTTTTATGTTTTCTAGCTTACTTAGCTTTTTTACCGCTTTCATCTCTCTTTCTATGTATCCTCTGTATTTGATTTCAATCTTTATGTTTTCTATTATTTCGTCTGGTAAATCGTAAGGTATGTTTTCAGAGAATTCGTAGAGATATTCCCATCTGAAGTCAGGTCTTCTCAGTAGCTCTGCTAAAGATGTTGGTCTTGATATTGGTGTCAAGCCTAATGAAAGTAGTTTTTCATTAGCTTCCTTGGAAGGTGTGACGAGTTCAGTTTCCAGTTGCCTTATTGTATCTTCTATTCTCTTCCTTTGGTACTCTATCTTTTCCCACTGTTCTTTTGGTAGTAATCCTACCTCATACCCTATTCTTGAAAGTCTAAATACAGCGTTATCCTCTCTCATGAGTAGTCTGTATTCAGCTCTTGATGTGAACATCCTATATGGTTCGTTTGTGCCTTTTGTTACTAGATCGTCTATTAGTACACCTATATAGCTTTCTGTCCTCTTTAGGACTATAGGTTCTTTGCCCATGACTTTGAGTGCTGCGTTTATTCCTGCTACTATGCCTTGGGAAGCTGCTTCTTCGTAGCCGGTGGTACCGTTTATTTGGCCAGCTAAGAAAAGATTTTCAACTAATTTTGTCTCAAGTGTTGGGTAGAGTTGCCTAGGGTCAACATAGTCATGTTCTACCGCGTATCCATACCTAACGATTCTAACATTCTCTAGTCCTCTTATTGTCCTTATGAAGTTTAGCTGTGCTTCGTAAGATAAGCTAGTAGAGATACCATTCGGATACCACTCGTCAAATCTCAAGCTTTCAGGTTCTATAAAAACATGATGTCTTTCTCTATCAGGGAACTTTACTATTTTGTCTTCTATTGAAGGACAGTACCTAACGCCAGTACCTCTTATGATACCACTGTATAGTGGTGATGTG
The DNA here is from genome assembly GCA_028276145.1 of Spirochaetota bacterium. Taxonomy (GTDB): domain Bacteria; phylum Spirochaetota; class Brevinematia; order DTOW01; family DTOW01; genus JAPYWX01. Next base: position 9,935 of record JAPYWX010000012.1, on the reverse strand, counting down.
TGTAAGTAGTTTCTTATTTGTTCATGTGTTTTTTCGTTTGTATAAGTTATGTATACTTCTTTCTGAGGTTGTACGGGGAATTTACTTCTATCTGTGAACATTGAGAATGGTTTGAAGTTTGGGTCTGTCTTCTGAACTTCCATTACCGAGAAGTCTACAGTTCTTCCGTCTAACCTAGGTGGTGTACCTGTTTTGAACCTTCCTATAATGAAACCTAGAGAAATTAGCTGTTCTGATAGTTCACTTACTGGTGCCTCTCCCATTCTTCCCCCAGGAATTTGAGCCTCTTTACCAACAAACAACATTCCTCTCATAAATGTTCCTGGGGTTATGATAACCGCTTTGGCATATATCTTTTCGCCGAATATTGTTTCAACACCTATTACCTTATTTCCTTCAAGAAGGAGCCTTTTGACACTACCTTGTTTGACTACTAAGTTTTTCTGTGAGAACACTACTTGCCTCATGTAATCCTTGTAGAGGTACTTGTCTATCTGTGCTCTAGAAGCCTTTACTGCAGGTCCTCTTGAGTCGTTGAGTATTCTGAATTGTATACCTGTTTGGTCGGCTGCTTTTCCCATCTCTCCGCCAAGAGCATCTATTTCCCTGACTAAGTGCCCTTTTGCAGTTCCACCAATAGAAGGGTTACAAGACATCTGCCCTATGGTGTCTATATTAAGAGTCAGAAGTAGGGTAGGGACGCCCATTCTAGCACTTGCAAGGCTAGCTTCTATTCCAGCATGCCCACCACCAATTACTATTATACCATATTCCTCAACAATCATACTTCTCCCTTAGACTAGATTTTTTTGAATAATTATAATCAATCTACCAATTTTTTTCAACATACTATGACACCTATACTTTGAAGAATTCATTCTAAATATTCTTGATAGGCTACTTAGAGTGCTTCTTAGCATTTTTTTAATTCTTAGCACCTTTTTAATCAAGTGCTTAAAGCACTTGTGACTAAAGTACTTGTGCTAGTGGCACTTTGTGCTAAATAGCACTTTGTGCTAAGTAGCACTTGTGCTTGATAGCACTTTTTCATTATGAATGAGAGAGTGAAGAGAGGCATAGCCTCTCTTCAGACGATTAGGACGGGTGGGTGGGACCACTTAAAGTAATGTACTTTAAATCACTCATCAATAAAGAAGAGCTTTAGGCTCACTGTTGAATTTTTCAACACTCTCCGCACTTTCTTGAAAAGGTTAAGGGGTATTGTTCAAAATTTTCAATCAACTAGGGGTTTGTTGAGGTCGTTATGGATTTCCAGAAGCATGAATTAGGTTTAGGAGCTTGGTTATACAATGTAGAACTCTCGAGAGAGGAGGGGGATAGAATACTAGGTAGAGCTGTGGAATACGTTAGAAAGGATGTATCTGTACCGGGTTATAGAAAAGGTAATGTTCCCGATAGTATCCTTTTTTCTCAGTTTGGTGAGAAAATAAATGATGCTTTTAAAGATTTTCTAGAGGATGCTGTAATAAGTTCAATTAAAAAAGAACATCCTAAGACTATAGCTTCTTATGTTTTATTACACTTAGGGCAGAATGAAAATGGTAATTTCTTTGTCTCTGTAAAAGTTTCGGAGCCTACGGAAATACTTTTCCCTTCAGATGAAGAGATAGGAAATGATTTGAAAAGCTTGAGTTTTGTGAAATATGAGGTAGACCAAGAAAATTTTTCATTAACCCCGGAGATTGAGGAAGTTTTAAAATCTCACTTGGATAAGGATAAAGAAATAAAATTTGATGATGGTAGTAAGTATATTGTTGGTGTCGAATTTAAGTTTTCTTCTGGTAAGGAGGTCGAATACTACGAGGTCATAGATTTGTACATAGATTCTGGTGATAAGGAGATGAAGTCTTTGTTTGATGGGAAAAACCTTACTGATAACAATACTATAAAGTTGGCTGGTAAAGTGAAGAAGTTGATAGAAAAAGACTACATACCGAATTTCTTAGGAGTTAGTGAGGAAATTAAATTGGATGACAACGCTAGGTTGGTTTATATACAAAAACTTCATAAGTATATAGATGAGCTTCCTGAAGGGCTTAAAGATCCTAAGAATGTTGCTAAGTACTTTAGCTTAGCTCTCGACATAGAAAACAATAAGAGACTGGAGACGAAGTGTTTGTCTTTGTTCGTTAAGAAGTATGGTTTTTCACTCAATGAAGATGATTTCTTAAAAGAGCTTTTTAATGATTTTTCATTTTCTATTCTTAGGTTAAGTAGAACACCTGTTCATGTTTTTGTTCCTTACATTGATATGCAGTTGATAAAGCAGAGGTCTTTGAACGCTATTTTGCAAAGAGAATTCTACAAGAGGCTCAGTAAATATTTCTTTGGTTCTTCATCGTTGGATAACGATAAATTGGAAGATAGCATTAAGAAGGTTCTTCCAAAACTTTACGAAAGTGTAAGTCTTTCACCTGTTAAGTTGACAACCAAAGACATAACAGAAGAGAAGCCTTTTATATTTGCTAATATCATAAAAAATATCTTGGAATTTGAATAGGAGGGAAGTATGTACTATTTAATTGAGATTCAAGGTAAACAATATAAGGTTAAGCAGGGAGATACAATAGTTGTTGATAATCTAAACAAAAAGTCTGGCGAGAAGATAACTATAGATAAGGTATTGGCTGTCATCGGTCAGAACGAAGCAATTTTTGGCACTCCGTACGTTAGTGGTAAGAAAGTTGAAGCTATAGTTGAAGAAACTTTCAAAGGAGAGAAGATAGTTGTTTTCAAATATAGGCACAAAGTAAACTGGAGAAGGAAGTACGGATTTAGGCCTATCCTCACTAGGATAAAGATAACATCATTGTCATGAACAAAGATTTTTGGGATACTTTTAAAAAAACTAAGCCAACTATAGTTTACTTGACTGTTGGTTTCCCAACATACTCTGAAAGTGTTGAAATAGCTAAGTTTTTGGTTTCTAATGGCTATGCTCAAATAATTGAGGCAGGTATTCCGTTTTCTGACCCTATAGCAGATGGTGAAGTTATTCAGTACTCAACTCAAGTAGCTTTAAAGAATGGGATAATGATTGATGATGTTGCTAAGTTTATAGAAGAGTTGAAATCTTTCAGAGATATTCCTGTATTTGCTATGGGGTATTATAATCCAATATATGCTAACTTGGAAAGGAATTTGGAAAAGCTAAAGAAAAGTGGAGCTCAGGGACTGATAATACCTGACATAAATGTTGAGGAAATAGAGGCAATTTTGCCTTTACTGAAAGAATATGGGCTTTTGATATGTGGTTTTGTTGCACCTAATACGAATGAAAAGAGAATGAAGGAGATAGTGAGGAAAACAACAGGATTTATCTATCTTGTTAGTTCATACGGTACTACAGGAATGAGGGATTACTTGAACTGGGAAAGTCTAAGAAATATAGTTCAAAAAGTTAAGGGTATTGAAAATGTTCCGGTTGCTATAGGTTTTGGAATAAAGAATGCCGAAATGATAAGGAAAGCCAAAGAAATAAGCGATGGGGCAATAATAGGAAGTGCAGTAATAAATGCTATAAAAAATAGCCCTAGTAATTATTTTTCTGAGATAGAGAAGATTTTTAAATGATATGTTTATTATTGGGTGCATCTGGGAAAATAGGAAGAGTATTTTTAAAAGAGCTTATTAGCTCTTCTTACTTTGATACTTTTGTAGTTCAATTTAATTCAAATCACTCTTTTCTCAATGAATTAGGTGTAGCTCAAATTTTAAGTGGATTTCCTACGAAGCTAAAGTTGAATAATGGAGATTTAGTAGTGTACAAAGTGAACTTTAGTGATGTTGAGGAAGTTAAAGGTTTTGCTCGAGATTTGGTATTGAAATTCTCGAAGGTTGATGTAATATTAAACTTTCTTTCAGATTTTTCTGAAAGTGGTATACAGATTGAGGAGAATGAAATAACTAAGATTCTTGATACAAATTTCATGAATCAATCTTTGTTTTTTAGGGAGATAAGGGAAATTCTGAGAGAAGCTTTTGTAGTGCAGTTTTTAGACTATTCAGTCTTTGACCCCTATCCAGATAAGTATTTTTGGTACAGTGTTTCAAGGTACTGTATGTTCGGTTTTATGAAAACATTTGAGAAGTACTTAAAGAAAAATGGATACGGTACTAAATTCCTTTATGTTTTTCCGAAGGTTGTTGAGGGTAATGAGAAGATTAACGAACTTTTTAAAGTAGTTTTTGAATTAGTGTTAAAGAGAGAGGAGGGAGAGATAATTTTTTGAAAAAAATTTTCTTTTTTCCTATAATTTTATTGTGAATGTAAGTTACAAGCCAGCTTGGGTTAAATATTTTGCCTTATCTATAGTTGTGCATATTTTAATTATTTTTCTTCTTGCTTTCCTGTTGAGAAAGCCGGTGCTAGAAGTTAAGTTTAAGGAAGTCAAAATAAGTTTAGTTAGTGCTTTTCAGAAGGAACAAGTTTCAGTTCAATCGCCTGCGTCTACTAGTGTTAGTAGACCTAAGGTTTCTAAGCCGATAACGAGGGAAGAGATAGACAAAGTGATATTTGAGATAGTTGCTCCGAAGAAATCAGCATATATCCCGGCTTCTGAGATGTCTCCAGTTATTCAACCTCAGGAGAATGTAAGGGAGGATGTAGCTGGTTCGAGGGAATTCTCTGACAAAGGAGTATCATCTTCTGAATCTAAGGAGTTTAGGGTGAAGGAAGAAGGGCAGGGAAGTGTTTCAAAGGAAGTATTGAAGAAGGCTGAAAGTGGACAGGGAGTTCAGATGAATATTCCGGAAGTGAAATCAAAGGAAGGTGGAGTAATTTCGGGTAGTATAAGGTGGGTAAAAGGTGAGCCGAGAAAGGTTATAGAGTGGTATTCCCCTGAGATACCACCTGGTGTAGTTAAATCTAAGACTGAGGTTGTGTTGACATTCTTTATAGAGCCATCTGGATTTGTATCGAGAATTGAAATAGAGAAGACATCTGGTGAGCCTCTCGTTGATGAGATAATTTACAAAACAATGAAAAGAATAAGGTTTTCACCTTCCCAGGTACAGACTGTAGCTACTGTCTCTTTTACAATAATTCCTCAATAAGCTACTTCAATAAACTACTTCTTTTAATAACTTCTCAACGATTCCTTTTATTTCTCTTATTCCTTTGTCAACCTTACTGAGGGTTTCCTTGACGAGGAATATCGAATTTCTTAGAGGAGTTATAAATTCATTTATTTTCATTAGAGAATTGAATAATTCCTCAAGAAGTTCGTATGTTTTCGCGGTTGTAGTAAATAGCTCTGTAAACTTATCTTTGTTTTCTAGTAGAATGTTTATTAGTTCTTCAGGTTTTTGTGTATATTTGTCAATTAGCTGTGAAATTGTGTTTAGGTACTCTTGAATTGACTTTTGAAAGTTTGTGCTTTCGTTCACAATGAGGTCAATTGTGGAAATTGCTCTATAAAGTTCATCTAGAACTTTTTTATTCAGGTATTCTAATTCGTCGTTGGTTAAAGTTAGTTCATGTATTAGTGATTTGGTTTTTGCTATGTCGTTATGTGCTTGGTCTGATACATTTTTTATTTCACTGTATACTGATACCATTCCTATGTCATTTTTTTTCTGAAATTCCATTATACCGCTTATTGAGACATAGCTTACTAGAGACATATTTTTACCAATTTTGGATATATTTTCATCTAGGTTTTCTAGAATCCTTTTTTGAGTGGCTAAGGAATTCGAGAGTTCCCTAAAAGTTTGGATGACTTTGTAGAAGTCACTAGAAATTTGCGAAAATTTAGAAGATAATTCGCCTAAGGAGTTCTTACATAGTTCGCAGATATTCTGTGATTTCCTTAAGTTGTTGAGTATTTCTTTTTTGGTTTCATCTGTGTTGGTTTTTAGGTTGGGTAAATTGTTGAATTCGTCTAGTGTTTTTATCAAAGTTCCCTTTAGGGAAATTAGTTCATCTTTAATATTGGACATTTCTGAAGTGGTGCTTATCATCTTGTTGATTAGTTTGGTAATGTCATGATTAGCTGAAAATATACCTTTATCAAGTTTTAGTTTTATCTTTCCTATGTCCTCAAGCACTTTTGACAATTCTCTTAAGGTTCTAGATGAACTTTCTAGGAAAGAGATTGTTTGTGAGCTTTTCTCTTTCAAAAGAGAATATTTGTACCCTATTTCGTAAAGGAAAGTTATACTTAGTAGTATGGAGGTTGTAAAAACAAATAATAAACATAGGACTCCATTGAGGGATTGTAAGAAATCAAATATTGTGGAAGTGATTAAAAGTAGGATGGATATGATAAAAATTATTGCTCTTTTGTACTTAAATATCGGTGAGATGTTTCTATAGAAGGTGGCAACTAATATGATTGATATCAATAGAAATGTTGCTGATATGGTAGTGTTGTTAAGGGATGCTTGGAATAGTAGCAGAGAAATAAAAACAATCAGTATTCCTTTATAACTAGTTTTTATTTCGAAACTTTGGTCTAGACTTTTTCTAAGTGCTAGCAAACTGTAATGAGATAATGCTATCATAGCACTTAAAAACACCAAGTAAATAGTCCCATCATAATTACTGTTGACAAAAGCTTTTGAAAACCAGTATCCTGAGAACCCAGCTAAGAAGATAAGTAATGATAGATATGACAAGAAGAGGTCTAACTCTCTTTTTGATAGTTTTATGATTGTTGGAAGTAGGAAGGATAGAATAACTATGTTAGTTATGGCGACTATGAAGTTGACAAAGGGTAGTAGAGTTTCCAGAGGTTTATTTATGAAGACATCCATAAACTAAGGATAAAAAGAATTTATTAGCAAATTCAAACTTCATCTATGAAATTTGAGTATCTGGCAAGTTGAATTATTGATTCCATTCGTGTAAAAATTGTATTCTACAGAGAATTATGAATTCGCTTTACCTAATTGCCTTTTTTTCAATAGTAGCGGCTTTCATTTTTGTATTGTTAATTGCTGTTATTATCAAAAGCAGAAAGCCGAGCTTTCCAATTTACAAGGTGAACCTTGCTAAAAAGTTTCTAACATTCTGTTTTGGTTTTCTTGTTAAGGAGAAAATCAACGAAGAAGATATTCTCAAAGAGTTCCTTAACTTGTTGCAAAAGATTTTTGAAGCTAGGTTTGTGGCTTACTTCTCGCTTATCAGCGATAAGGAGGAACTAGTGTATCATTCTGAGCCCTTCTTTCCTTACACTCACGGTATAAATTCGTTGATAGACCTTTTGTCAAAAGAAGGATTGAGATCTGTCCTTACAAAAGAACAAATCTATTTAATAGAGTTAGACCAAAACAGACATAGGTTATCAATACCAATTTCTGTATCTTCCATACCGAACAAAAATAGTAGAAAAATCATTGAAGGTATAAACTCAGATACAATAGTTCTGGTTCCCATTTACAAAACATTTGAGGAAGAAGGAGTATATATTGTATTTACGAAATCAAAATATTTTTCAAAAGAGAATGAAGCAATAGTCAACTTACTTATTGACTATGTTTCACTGATACTTGTTCTATCTTCTAGTAAGGACACTATTGAAAAACTCTTTACAACTATCAAGTTAGGCTTGAGAAGTGAGGAAACTCACTTTGAGGTAGATAAGAATATAAAAAGCATTCTCACAAACAATTTACTTGAGGTAGCAAAAATGGTAGATATCCCATTGCTTATAGTTAACAAAGCCAACGATGATATTATTTTGGCTAACGATAGTTTTGTTGAGTGGTTCAACGATAATCCTACTGGTAAAAACCTTAATGAAGTTCTGTCAAGGTATAAATCAATATCTGATAAAGTCATATTTTCCGGTTCTGGAATGTTTGAAATGAAAAAGGTTGTTCTACCTAATCTTGACATCTATGGTATCATCTTTTATCAATTCCAAGTAGTGGATAAGAAAATTATGTCCTCACTCTATAATGAATTGCTTGAGATAAGAAAATATTTCTCGTTCATAAACAAGATTAGCCTTCCTTTAGGTAGAGATGATATTTTTGTTAGATACCAACCAAATGACAAGATATCTGAAACTGGTGGTGATACTTTTGTATTAGTGGAACAGGGTAGAAAAATATTTTTTGGTGTTTTTGATGTTTCTGGTCATAGCATCTCTTCGGGATTTATTGCCTTAACTATAAAAAGCCATGCTGAAAGACTTCTTAGAGACACATGGGACGTTTTGGCGACTATCAACGCACTGAATGAACTACTTGTACAACTATCTGAAGAGGACAATGATTTGATGTATGCTACGGGTATAATTTGTGAATTGGATAGAGAAAGGGGAACTATCAAATACGTATGTGCAGGGCATAAATATGGTATAATACTCAAAGAGGAATCAATAGTAGAACTCTCTGAAATCTCTACGATAAATAAACCTCTTGGTATCTCTCTTGAGAGTAAGTTTACTTTGAATACTTTTGAAGTTTTCCCAGGCGATAAAATTTTCCTTTACACTGACGGAATAGTAGAAATAGAGGATGAGAAGGGGTTAATCATAGACAACTCAAAAATAATAGACCTGATCGTTTTTTGCAAAGATTTCACAATTAGGGAAACTGTGAATGAAATATTTGCTTACGTAAAGAGCTTGAAGAGCGTGAAAATAGTAGATGATTTCCTAATACTAGGAATAAAGGTGTAACATCATTCGGGAGCTTGGAGAGGCTCTACCTCTCTGCAACAAATAGAATAGGTGGGGTGCTTAGTAGCACTTTGTGCTTAAAGTACTTTCTTATTTCAATTCCTAGGAAAACTTGTGCTAAATAATGCTTCTTTACTAGGGTTAAGTGAGGCATTAGCCTCCCTTAGAATCTTAGGGTAGACGGACGGTGCTACTAAAAGCAATGTGCTAATTGACACTAATAAATAGTACTAAGCTTAATAGCATTTTCTTAAGTGCTTAAAGTAGTTCCTCATTATAATCCTCATTATAAGAGAGTGAAGAGAGGCGAAGTCTCTCTTCAATTAATAGGGTGGGTGGGCGGGGTTACTAATATCAATAACTCTTGAAAAATATGTAATTAATCCTTTTTACTAAAATTGTAGTTAAAATTTCCGAAAAGGTAGAGGGGGTTTGAATATGAATTATTTGATTTCAGAAAATGATAATGTAAAGAAAATTACTTTCTTTGTTCCTGATGACCCTACTAGAAGAGTTATCAAAGAAAAAATTTCCAATGTTTTAGGGATAATTGGAGAAGAGAAATCAAATTCTCTTTACGTATGTATTAAAGAACTAATAAACTATCTAACTGCTGTTAACATCTTGAAACTAACGGCGAAGTTTGTCAATTTTGACAGTAAGCTAAGCCTACTTCTTAATGAGTCTTACCTAACGTACTTCAGGGAAAGATTCAAAGCAAGTGGTAAAGCAATAGCCATAGTCATAAAAAATGTAAATGATGGGGTGATAATAGAGATAATCAACTCTGAACCGATACCAGAAGAGCATGAAAGAGAAATACGAGCTATTCTTAGAGATTTGTCTTCTGGAAAAGAGTTTTCACTATCGCTGAGTGGTGAAAGTTATAACTTTGTATCTTCAATAGTTATGACTTGGCTCATACTGAGAGACATGGGGGTAGACCCTTCATTATTCAGGATAGGTAATAGGGACAATAAAACATTTATAAGGATAGAGATTCCTCTTAGCCAAAGTTATATAAGTGTAAGGAAAGCTTTTGAGAGAGTACAAGGGTAGGAGTTTTTTAGTGCCTAATGGTGCTCTCTTATTTGTATTATTCTTTCTTCTCCTAAGGAAGTAGATGTAAACTTAGGCATCTTTCAAAGTGACTAGAAAGAATTTTGAGGGTTTTCTATCGTATTAATTTGTACTTAATGGACTTTTTTATAGGATATTCCAAGAAGTTAGGGAAAGCTAATGCCTCTTTTAATGAAATGGGGGTGCTTAATAGCACTTTCCTAG
>JAPYWX010000144.1 GCA_028276145.1 Spirochaetota bacterium | reverse complement strand
TGACATTTGTTTCATTCAAAGCTGAAGCTATGACCACCTGAGGCACATATTCTTGCTTTTCTTCCTTAGCTTCTTTTTTCCCTCCTTCTGGAGGTACACAGCTTGCTACGGCAAATAGCCCTATAGCAAGCACTAAAAGAAATTTACTTAAGCGCATATAACCCCCTTTCTAGGTTGTATTTTAAAAAACTAATTGGTAATATTCAATAAATTTATCACTTCGGAAAAGAGGATATCTCAAGATTTGATTATTCCTCGTCATTCTGAGCGTTGAAGAATCCTGCTGAAGTTTTTGAGGTTCTTCGGTTTGTTGGAATTGGCAGTAAAGAGAGCAGATAGATTAGCTGTACAAAATTATAAAACAGAATTTTGGAACAGCCTCACATAGTGCTAAAAACACTTAATTGAGAAAGTGCTATACCACCCTAAGATTTTAAGGAAAGCAAAGCCTTCATTAAGTATGAAGTAGTATGAATATCTATAAGTAAGAAGTGTTTTAAACACTTGAGAGATTGCTATTGAGGTACCTTCAACTAATATGTAAAGGCAACATATTCCCTAACGATCTACAGAAAATCCCTTTTATGCCTAAGTGTAGAAAAGTTGATGAATACTTCCTTTATTCAGAATAGGAACAGGTTTAACCTGAACAGGTTTAACCTGGTAAGTAAAAAGTAAGAGTTTTAATCCTTTAAAATTTTCTTCCAAAATTTTAAGGAGGAAGGGATGAGTGAAAAGGAGACAACACTGATAAGGAAGGAGAAGATAAAAAAATTGAAAGAGATGGGGGTAAACCCATACCCGTACAAATTTGATGTTAAATCTTCCATACTGGAAGTTAGGCAAAAGTATGAACTCGATACGAAAGATTTTCCTGTTATAATTAGTGGTACCGTAAAGAGAGTTTCGAAAACGGATGAAGGAATAGTGATTAGGCTTGAAGATGAGAAAAACATTTTAGTATTTGTTAGGAGTGAGTTTTTGAAAGATTTTGAAAATGTGAAACCTAATGATTTTGTGACTGTAAAAGGTAGATTGAAGAGAATTAACGATGTTTTAACTTTGGAATACGACTCTAGAATTGAGAATGCTCCTTCTAAGAAAATAAGTGAAATTTGCAATCTATTTGATATTGACCCAAACTATGAGCCAGTTTCTTTGGCTGGTAGAGTGATTACTATAAGGGACCAGGGTAAAGCTGTTTTTGCTCATATAAAAGATGCTGAAAGCAAAATTCAGATATATGTGAAGATAGATGTTGTTGGAGAAGAAAGATTTTCGTTCTTTAAAGATTTCGTAGATGTTGGAGATATATTGGGTGTTAAAGGTAAACTGTTTAGGACAAAGACAGGTGAGCTGACTGTAGAGGTTGAAAGATTTGAGATTTTGGCTAAATGTCTGCATGAATTGCCTGAAAAGTGGCATGGTGTCAAGGACCCTGAGGTGAGGTATAGACAAAGGTACTTAGACTTGATAGCCAATCCTGATGTAGCGAAGATATTCATAGATAGGACTAGGATAATACAAAAAATAAGGGATTACTTTAATTCAATGGGGTTTATTGAAGTAGAGACGCCTATACTTCACCAAATTGCTAGTGGTGCTTCAGCTAAACCTTTTATTACTTATCATAACGCTCTAGATGAGCAACTTTACCTAAGGATAGCGCCTGAATTATTCCTTAAAAAACTAGTTGTTGGTGGCTTCAATAGGGTTTATGAAATAGGTAAAAACTTTAGAAATGAGGGTATAGACATACATCACAACCCAGAGTTTACAATGATGGAGTTCTATGTTGCTTATTGGGATTACAATGACCTTATGAAATTTTCCGAAGAGCTGTTTTCGTACTTAGCTAAAGAAATAAGGGGAAGTTATAAAGTTAAATTTGGTGACTACGAGATAGATTTCACACCTCCATTTAGAAAGGTTAGGTACTTTGATTATCTAAGAGAGAAGACGGGTAAAGGTAAAGAATTTTTCCTTGACGAAAGAAAGGCAAGGGAATTTGCTAGGGAATTGGGGATAAACGAAGAAAGACTCACTCATCCAAAAGTTATAGACAAGATATTTGACCATGTTTCGGAGGGGGACTTTATCAATCCTACTTTTGTAATTGATTTCCCAAAAATACTTTCGCCTTTGGCGAAAACACATAGAGAAGACAGTGACTTGGTAGAAAGATTTGAACTGTTTATTGCAGGATTTGAAGTTTCAAATGCTTATACTGAGTTAAATGACCCAGAGGAACAAAATAAGAGGTTTGACGAGCAGCTTAAGGAAAGAAAAATGGGAGACGAAGAAGCACAAATGAAGGATGATGACTTTATCACAGCACTTGAATATGGGTTACCACCGACAGCTGGTCAAGGAATCGGTATTGATAGGTTGGTCATGATACTAACAAATTCGCATTCTATAAGAGAGGTTATTCTGTTCCCGACGCTCGGAAGTAAGAAATAATTATAACAAGTGGTTACCTGTTCAGGTGATTACTTCTTAGTAATTGCTTACTTTGAAAATATCTCTCTTGCTATTGGTTAGAGGATAACATTTAAAATTTCATACTATGTTGATGGATGAAATAGTAAATTTGGATAAAACTTATATTTTACCTTTTTACTCAAGGTTTGGAGTTGGGTTTTATAAGGGCAAAGGTGCATATCTGTACGGGTATGATGGTAGGAAGTATTTGGATTTCACTTCGGGGATAGGGGTTTTGAATTTTGGCCATTCGCATCCTGCTATAACTAGAGAGATAAAGAAGCAGGCTAGTAAGCTTGTGACTACCTCAAATCTATTCTATTCTGAAGAGAGAGTAAAACTAGCAAAGAAGATTATAGACATAACATTCGACGGTGGTGTGTTTCTCTCAAATAGTGGTGCAGAGGCAAATGAGGCAGCTATAAAGATAGCTAGGTTTTTTGGTAAAACGATATCAAAGGATAAGTATAAGATATTATCGCTTACAGGTTCATTCCATGGTAGAACTTTAGCTACAATAACGGCAACAGGTCAGAAAAAATATCAAAAGAATTTAGAGCCTCTGCCTGAGGGATTTGATTATGTTGAGTATAATAATGTTGAAGACTTAGAAAGAAAAGTGGATGAGAATGTTTGTGCTATTTTCCTCGAAGCAATTCAAGGTGAAGGGGGAATTAGACCTTTGAGTGATGAATTTGTTGCCAAAGTTAAGGAATTAAAAAAGAAGTATAACTTCCTCATTGTATTTGATGAAGTGCAGACAGGTGTAGGTAGAACAGGTAAATACTTCGGGTACATGAATTTTGATATAGAGCCTGATATGGTAACTTTAGCTAAAGCTATTGGAGGAGGATTGCCGGTTGGTGCTACGGTACTCAGGAGAGAGTATTTTAATGTATGTGAGCCGGGTATGCACGCTTCGACGATGGGAGGTAACCAGCTGGCTTCCGCAGTTGCCTTGAAGGTTCTAGAATTACTTTCGGATGATATACTTAAACATGTCAATAAAATGGGTGAATTGATAATGAATGAGTTAGAAACTCTAAAAAGCAAATATGATTTCATTAAAGAGATAAGAGGTAAGGGGTTAATGATAGGAGTTGATTTAGATAGTAGGGTAGAGGTTATTGGTGTAGTGAAAAAACTTATGGGAAGGGGTATTTTGACACTGAGAGCTGGTGAAAATGTCCTAAGGTTATTACCACCTTTTGTGATAACCGAAAAGGAGATAGACATTTTTATTAGAAATTTGACAGAGGTTTTCAGTAGTATGTAAGTAATAGCACCAAGTGCTATTAGCACAAGTGCTATTTAGCACATCTTAAAATTTTAAGAGAGGCTAACATATTTCCTAACCCTGATAAAGGAAGTACTTCAAATACAAGTACTATTTACATTGATTGCTAATTAGCACATCAATTTTAGTAGCCCCACCCGCCCCCCTAGTTATCTGAAGAGATGCGATAGCATCTCTTCACTCTAGTAAAAAGGTGCTATTTAGCACGAGTGCTATTTAGCACAAGTGCTATTTAGCACCAAGTGCTACTTAGCACCAAGTGCTATTTAGCACCAAGTACAAAAAGTGCATTGATTTTAGTAGTCCCATCTATTTGGAAAGAGGCTTCGCATTTATCGGCTCTCTAAGGTGGTT
>JAPYWX010000052.1 GCA_028276145.1 Spirochaetota bacterium | reverse complement strand
AAGTTGAGAATATACCTGAGGTTATCTCCCCCTTAGAGTTCCTGAGGTGCCTACCGGCGAAAGCAAAAAAACCTCTGTAAACAATATTACTTGTATCAAAAACAAAAAGTTTTTCCATAAAAAAATTTTTTAATAAAAGTTAAAATTATTTCAAACATGAGAGGCGAAGCCTCTCCTCAATTAAGGTGAAACCTCTCTACTAAGAATCAGGCAAAGCCTCACAATCCACAAAATTTGAAAAATTTCACTAAATTTATTAAAATAACTTAAGTTTGTTAGGAGGATCATAATGACAAAGGAAAGTGTAATAGAGGTTCTGAAAACGGTGATAGACCCAGAGGTAGGGGTAGACATTGTAAGAATGGGAATGGTGAAAAATGTTGAGATATCAGATGGTGAAATAAAATGTGAAATTGCTCTCACGACTCCAGCTTGCCCGTTGGCAACAGAGATAAAAGAAAATGTCAAGAAAACACTTGAGGAAAACTTTGGTAAAGAGCACAAAATAAACATAGTTCTAGTGAGTGACGTTAGGAAATCTAAAGAAACTACAATAGGTGTTCAAAGAATCGTAAACCTTGATACTATCAAAAATGTAAAGAACATAATAGGCGTTTATAGTTGTAAAGGTGGTGTTGGGAAATCAACATTATCCGTCAACTTAGCTTTAGCACTTGCGAAGGCAGGGGCAAAAGTTGGGCTACTTGACTTAGACTTACATGGGCCAAACATACCACTAATGTTAGGAATAGTCGGAACACCAAAAATTAGAGACAGCAAGATACAACCTGTTGAAGTAATGGGCATGAAAGTTCTTTCTATAGGACTTCTAATAGACAACTCTTCTCCTGTTGTTTGGCGTGGACCAATACAAACAACAGCAGTGAAACAACTTTTTGAAGATGTAAATTGGGGAGACCTTGACTATCTAATACTAGACTTACCACCAGGAAGCGGTGACATACAATTAACACTAGCACAAAATATACCCATATCAGGAATAGTGGCAATATCAACACCTCAGCTCGTAGCAGTAGTTGACACAATAAAAGGTATAAACCTATTCGAAAAAATGGGAACACCAAACCTCGGCATAGTAATAAACATGGCATACTACATCTGCTCACATTGCAGAGAGAAGAACTATATTTTCCCAAAAGCTGACATAGATTTGTACCTAAAAGACAAAAACATACCTATACTTGGAGAAATACCAATTGACCCCCTAATAGCTCAAGGAAGTGACCAAGGTAAACCCATCGTGTACGAATACCCAGAACACGAAATCTCAAAAATTTACCAAGAAATAGCCTCAAAGGTAGCCTCATCCCTAAGCGTAAGAACAGTAAAAAGAGAGCTTAACATAAAATAGTGCTTAAAGCATGTCGTGCTACGCTATAGGCACTACACGATTGAAGTACAAAGTGAAAATAGCTAATTAGATTTTAGAAAATTATTCTAATGGACGGAAAATCAAAAAGCATCTTCAAACCCATAAAAGTTAACAACTTTATAATACTTCCTGTTCACTCAATATACGAAAATTACATACCTGAATCAAAAGAGGTAATTTTAGAAAACGGTAAAAACATATGGATATACGAAAATGAAAACATAAGCCTACCAAAAAAAGTATCAAAAGACCAAATAAGATTTATATCTAGGCTAATCACTCTCTTTAACGATTTACAAATAAATAAAGGTAACAACCTAAAATTCATATCATCCAAAAACTATATCTCCCATAACATAGTATCATTATTCTTGAATTTCATAAAAAAACTACCAAATTTTGAAAACTTGCTAAACTCAGACCCAATTTCAGCAACAGAACTATTTTTATCATTCTCAACCATGTCATTCACAAATACCTTTTCCTTATCCTACTTCATAACCCAGTACAAAATAATAACAGATTCAAAAGATGAAGAATTGGAAGAAAATATACTTAACTTCTTCAAATTCCTCTCAAGGAAAAACATAGTCGTGATATCAAAAAACCTCTTCGGAGATACAATAATTCACCCCACAGTACCAACAACAAAAACGTCAAGAAACTCAGGAATATTCAACGAATCAAATTACATAATCCCTACAACAAAAATTAACATAATAGACCTCTCAATAATATACCTGATATCATCAAAATTCAAAATTGAAAACAACTTAGTTTTCGGTAAAATATCCAAAATCAAAAGCAAAAAAATCCAATCCCAAATACCATCAATAAACATAAACAAACTACTCAGAAGAATATCAGTATCAGTAGAAGAATTTTAAATATACCCGCGCTTAATTCTTTATGTTACCAAATAAAGACTCTATCCTATACCTTTTCTTTCCATACTCCGACCAATTTTCATTTGATAACCGCCTTAATAGATGTCTTATTCTCATCCTAAATGTTTCTTTTACCTTTATAGCAGGGATAAGTGTCCAATGTCTAAGATTTTTTGTATTATATTTACTGAATCATAATCCCTATCGGCTATGAAAGAGAACTTGTTCTTTTCTTTATAACAAACAAGTTAACATAATTTTATAAGTAAACTATTCCACTTTGTGCTACATAGCACCTTGTGCTACATAGCACCTTTTTAATTAAGTGCTTAAAGCACCTTGTGCTTAAAGCACTTTTTAAAATTAGGTGAAAACCTCTCTACAACACAATCACTTTGTTTAGCATAAAGAACAAAAAATGCTATAAAATAACTAAAATCATGAAAAATGTAATAATTTACTCCGCCCTGATGGTACTTCTAGGGGCTTTATTATTCGCACAGTACAACAGTGAAATTAATGTTCCACAATCACTAGAAGAAAAAACCAACCAAGAAACGCTAACTAATGAAACTTCAGAAACGAATAACAACAATCAAACTATTAGTATCTCTGAAGTTTTCAAGATACAGTTAAAAGAGATAGGTGAAGAAGTACCCAAAGAATACGAGGTATTCAAAGAATACTTCGATAGGTACTTTAGCAATGATATAGCTATTAATGATTTTTTAATTAGCAGTGGCGTAACCACTGATAGAATAGAAACCAATATCTTGAATACCAATACCAAAGAAACAAATGAAAACCAAAAGAAAGTAACAATTGAAGACATTGACAAAATAGAGTTCAAAGTTTTACCTGAGGATATAGAAGACATAATAAAGGGAGAGATAGAAAACAAAAGGAAATTCAGGAAATTAGAAAAGCAGCCTGTAGCGATAGAAATAGAAAGTGCCGAAACAAAAATCTATGCCAGCGGTGACATAACTTTTGGTATATCCTTTGGAAGTGTAAGGAAAACACCAGATTTAAAAACACCCATCTCGTCGTTTATAAGGGAAAACTTTAATGTTGACCAAGATATGAAAATAAGGTCAGCCAGCAAGATAGGAAACAAAGTAGATGTAGACATAGAATTTGACCAAAAAAGTGCAATAAACAAGTTTAATGTCTCATACAAAGAGCCAGAGACTCAAGCCTTACCCCAACAACTGAAAGAAGCTTCTACCCCACTCTCTACCTCTACATCCCCCCAAACAAAGCCAAATCAGCCATTCGTTAAAGAATTAACCTTCGGAGATGTTAGATTTACAAAGCAAGGTAGTAGATATGTAAACTACACAGCCGTAAGTTCATCAGCACAAGGAATAAAGTTTGTAGGAAGCACAGACAAATTCCACATTGAAGCAATAGGGACATTAGCAACTTCGGTACCAGCCAAGAAAACCTTTATAGGCAGAAAAAGCACTTCAGAAAGGCAAATGAGAGATATAGACTACATAAAAAGAAAATACTTCAAACTACCAGACAGTAATATAGATAAAGTAACGCTAGAAGTTTACTTATCAACAACTACAACAACACCAGACATATACATAGATGGAATACCTTTTAGAAGATTAGTAGAAGGTAACGACTTCATATTTGATAACTTCAACAATGAAATTGAGCTTAGAAACTCAATAGACAGAAGTACATACCTAGCAGTGTTTTATACTCATAACAACGGTCAACCGATGACAATATCAACAAATATATACCAAGGTTTGGGCAGTAATGGGAAAACCTATCTCTACTTATTCAATCCATCAATAGGTTACTCACCTTACGAAATGAAAAACATATACCCCTTAGGTAGCTTTGGTATAGAACTATCCCAAATATTTGAGATAAAAGTATACATGACAAGAGACCCAAACATACTAGCACCGATAAACTTCACAGAAAAAGACTTTGAAATCATACCACAGAAAGGTATAATAAAATTCAAAAACCTCTACCCATTCACAAATTTAATTGTTGACTTCTACTCACTCAACAGAGAACCAACAATTGATGACTCAACCTACACCCTAAGCCTAAAGTTTTATGAAACAATAACGTCATACCAATTAGATTTTGATATCGTTGAAGGAAGCGAAGAAGTTAGAATAAATGGTGTACTAATACCCAAAGACAAATATACGATATACTATCCCATAGGAAGAATAATTTTCAAAGACCCAACACTCATAAACGAAGGAGACACAATTGAAATATCATACGAGTACAAGCCACTATTTGGTGGACCTCAGAAAATATCCCTCGGCTCAATAGCAGAGTACAAACTAACAGATTACTTATCATCTACATTCTCGCTAGCATTCTGGAGTTCACAGGCAACAGGCTCAGCTCCAAGAATAAGCTCGGCACCCCCACTAATAGGTTTCATAGGCGGAATAATAAACAGCTTTGACATAAAAAAATTCCTAGGTATAGACAACAAAAACTTTGATAGCAAATTGAACATAGAATACGGATTTTCCCTTGTAAATCCAAACTCATTTGGTGCAGCAATAGTAGAAGACTTTGACAGTAGCAAAAAATCCTACCTTCTAAGCGATGATGAAGAAAAATGGTACCTATCATCCCCAGACACAAATATAGGTTGTTACCAAACAAACAGAGGTATCCTATACTACAAAGACTATAGGCAATACGGAGCAAATGAATCGTTCACATTAATGTCATATACATGGAACATACCACCTGAACAAATATTACCATATTCACAAAAACCTGGTCCATACTTGGTAGCAGGAGGAAGGCTAGACCCTTCAGAATTCCCGAACATATCGCAAACATCACTAGTGTTTGATTATGACTTTTCACAAGGTACATGGGTAGGAGCAATACTACCTATATCATCATCTGGAATAGATTTAAGTGATATCCAAGAAATAATCGTATGGTACAAAATGCAGATGGACAATAATAGTATAAATTCGTACGATGATAACAATACAAACTCTATTGAAATACATCTACAATTTGGTAAATTCAGCGAAGACCTAGACGGTGACGGAATTCTAGACCAAGAATTATCAACATCACAAGATGGTTTCGAATTCAACAATCCAACAAACAGTTCACTAATAACAAAAATAGGTGGTGGAAGAAAAGGAGGTGGCAACGGCAAGATTGATTCAGAAGACCTAAATAAAAATGGAAGACTAGATACAGAAGAATCCTTTGTATCATTTTCAACAAACTTATCTGGTAGCGGATGGAAACAATTAGTAATTCAAGTAAATACTCTATCAGCTCCTCAGGTAGAAATTCTGAGGAGAGTACAAGCAGTAAGAATAATACTAAAAAAGCTTCAAGGTATAAAAGGAAGGATACTAATTGATGAAATACAAATAAAATCAAGAACTAGCAGAACCTACAAAGTAGATGGCATACAGCTATATAGTCCCTACCAAATCTCAGCAAGCACCATATCAATATACGATTCACCTCTATACCTAAAAAACAGATTTTTCAATATCGAAGGGCAAACAAAAGAAGAAAAAGAAAGAGCACAAGAATATTCCTACCTCCACGGAACTAGTACACTTTCAGTCTCAGAAGCAAAATCAATTGATGAATCATCACTAAGAATAACATATAACCTATCAAATGTCAGCATAAACACAAATTTCTCACCATACACGGGAGGCAGAGAGGGAACTGTAGTAATAAACTTTGATAAATCACAAAACTATTCATCATACTCAAAACTCATTTTCTACGTTTTTATTCCAACAGTAAATGACATAGGTGTAAGTATAAAAACTAATGGTGACACATTCAATGATGAAAATATCGTTCTAAGGCTAGTATCAAAAGAAGATAACTACTTTGAATGGATAATACCAATAGAAAGGCTAAAAAAAGATTATTGGAACAGACTTGAAATAAGAATAAAAGAAAATGGAAAGCTAATAATAAATGATAACATTTATGACACAGTAGAAATGAACATAAACAAATTCCCAACATGGAGAGACCTAACATTCATGGAAATCGGCATCAGAGTAAATTCAAACTCTACAGAACCAGTAAACTCTGGCGAAATATGGTTAAACGAAATATACCTAACAGGGGTAAACTGGGAATTCAGCAGCGCCTTAAATTCAGAATTCTACCTAAATTACAAGGACAACTTACTAACCATAGGCAACTTCCCTATATTCTCAGATTTTAACTCAAGACTTTTCATAGAAAATATATTCCCAAACTTTAGAGGTAATGGTGGCAAGGAAGCAGTAAACAACCTTAACCTATCACTTTATTCAAGATTTAACCTAATAAAATATCTAAATGTAGATAATTACTTTTCAACAACAAGAGAAAACACTGTAGAAGACCCAACTTTACCCGTATACTTATTTTCAACAAATTCCTCTACATCATTTAAATATACAATTCAAACAGCCTTTGACAAAGAATACCTCCCAGGAATAAGCTACTCCTTTTCAGATAGATTAAACTACTCCTTACAGAATGGTATATTTTCGGCTCCTAACAATCAACTATTCATTCAAACTTCATTAATTGACGAGATATCACTAGATTCTTCCATAAATATTGTCTACAAAATCCCATTTTTAACTAGGTACAACTTAAACTTTTTAAACACATTCAATGTAAATTCAAGTTACTACGTAAAAAACTACGACACCAGAACCAACAATATTTACTTCTTCTCTTCACCATCCTACGAAAATTGGATATACGGAATATCTTTAAATTCCTCACTCAGTTACCCCAAAGTGAACATAAACAACAATTTCTCTCATTCTGAAACATTCATAAACACAGTTAACTCAACTATAAACAAAGCGACAGAACTAAAAGAAAGTGGCATAGTAGCAAGAAATATCGAATCTTTAAAACTTCTAAGTGAAGGATTTGTAGAAAGAGGTAGTAGAAGAGAAGTAAAGGAAAGCGATACATTATCAATTGTGCTACAAGGCATAATAAATAATCTAAATGCCTACATAACACCGGCATACGATTTTAGAGACTTCAATTTTAGATATATAAGCAACTCCCTTTACAGGGACAGCCAAATGAACGGCAAAATAACCTATAAGTTTGATTTAAACATCGGCAAATACCAAATAGACACAATCTCTTTCGGTAATTCTTTCAACACGGAAGTATACATAAACTCACTTAGCTACAACATAAAATGGTATGATATATACACAAATAACCTTTACAGAGGCGTCATAGCTATACCTTTCTACGACTACATAGATATATGGAATGAAAACAACTTAATGAAAGCATTAGAATTAGTATCTAACATTTATGATATCAACAGTACTATTAACGAATTCGCTAACATCAACTTAACAATCTCCCTGAAAGAATTTGAAAATCTACTCTTAAGCATAATACCAAGAAATTACTTATTTGACTACTCAACAAAAACATCAAGAGAAATATCTAGCTTCAGGCAATCGACAAAACTCTCGTTTTCATTTAACTCATACATACCAATATACAAACTAGACTGGTTTATCTTTAGAAGGAGCGAAGATATATCAATATCTGAAATATCAACAGGGTTTTCTTTTTCAAGAGAAAGAGACTTCAATTCAAGGATAATCAACGACAGCTATTCTATTTCCTCAGCAGTTAGTGGTAAGGTAAGCACACAACAAAATTATTCACTTTCTTTAGATGTCTCCTACTCACCACAAGACATAATAACCAACTTACCATCTTTTCACTCAAACTATGGCATAGGTCTCTACACCCCCCAAGCCTTACAAAGCAAAATCTCCCTCCTCACAAGATTTTATTTTTCGTACACTCTACCTTCCAACTCAGACATAGACCTGATATTCACAAAACTTAGAGTAAACTCATCTTTAGAAAACAGAGAAGAAATATCATTCTACACAGAAAAAATGTGGTACAATACAAACTCTTTCATTCCATTCAAAAGAAAAGTATTCGAAATAGATTTTCAGCACTCTACAGAAATAAACTTCTCAGACTACATAAGAGGCAAAGGATACTTCAAATTTCTACTTGGTCAGATGTCAGAAGTTTATACAGAGTTCAATGAAGTCAAAGAAAAACTTTTTGACTTAATACCCGGTGTAGAGGTAGGACTAAATGTAAGAATAACTTTTTAAATACTAAGCTAGGAGAGGCAATAGCCTCTCCTAAAGAAAAATATTACAATGTATCATTCTTTTGGAACAGGTACCTCTTTATCTTTCTTGTAGATGTCTTCGGCAATTCCTCCGTCAAAATCTTATAACCTTTTATCCTCTTGTACTCCGGCAACTTTGAATTTAATTCCCTAACCACATTAGATATTATCTCTTCTATCTCTTTAAAGTCTATCTTGTGTATAGGCGTCTCCTTTTCAAACTCTATATACCCAAAATCAGGCACTATATACGCAAATATCTCCTCACCGGTCATATCATTCTCATCTATCTTCCTACCTACCACAAGGCTCTCCAACACATACGGAAACTCATTCAATTTCTCCTCTATCTCCTCAGGATATACATTCTTACCACCATGCGTCACTATCACATTCTTTATCCTACCAGTTATGTAAACATACCCCTCCTCATCAATATACCCCAAATCCCCAGTCCTCAGGTACCCATCCACTAAAACCTCTGCTGTAGCTTCTGGATTCTTATAGTATCCTTTCATAACATTTGGTCCCTTTATCCATATCTCTCCTATACCCTCTTCATTCGGATCATGTATCTTCACCTCTACTCCAGGCAACGGCTTACCTACAGAAGTATTCTTTGGCTTGTTCATGGGGTTAAGAGTAGCAACAGGTGCACACTCCGTAAGACCATAGCCCTGAAGAATGTTGAATCCCAAAAGCTCCATAAAGTTTGAAACCCTAGCAGGCAACGGCGCAGCCCCAGAAATAAAAAGATCTATACTCGATAAACCCGATTTATGTCTTATTACTGATAAGAGCCTCTTACTTATTGCATTACTACCTATCAAACTCTTCGACATACTCGCCATCCCCAAAAGCATCTTCAAAAACGACTTCAAAACAAATCCAGACCTCTCTATATTCCTTATTATCGCATCAGTTATCTTCTCCAAAAACAACGGCACCACCAACATCTTTGTTA
>JAPYWX010000055.1 GCA_028276145.1 Spirochaetota bacterium | reverse complement strand
TTGGACTAAGTGTAGGAGAATACAAAATACTACATCCACTCGATAACGGCGTATAAAGTCCTGCCGTAGACTCATAAGTATGATTCAAAGGAAGGATAGACAATAACCTGTCCTTTTCCGAAATATTAACCAAAGGAGGCGCAACAGAAACCTCAAACATGATATTTCTATGCGTCAACATTACTCCCTTCGACAAACCTGTAGTCCCAGATGTATAAACTATCTCAAACAAATCATTTTCAGGATCAATCTGGTTTAACTTCTTTATCTCCTTATCACCATACCTCTCTAATATCTTCTCTAAACTCATATCCTTCTCACTCTCTGCTTTATCAATATATATAACATGCTCTACCATATCCCTTAAGTCAAACTCATCAGAAATAGCCTTCATCTGCCTAGAGGATATAAAAACTACCTTACTCTCTGAATGCTCTAATATCATTTTTATTTCGTTTGGCGACATCCTTACATCTATCGGTACCAAAACAAAACCATTATACACAACCCCCAGCGCACACAATCCCCATTCCGCCCTATTCTCACTTATCAGTGCTACCTTATCCCCCTTCTTCAACTTCAATACTTCTGTAAGATAATACGCCACAGCTTTGGCATACCTTCTAACATCATCATAAGTATACCATATATACTCATCCAAATTCTCCTCAGACACCGGCATCCCCAACGCTTTATTACCCTTATACTTGTCACCTATGTAGTCAACAAGCTCCCTAGCATTGGCAAATAAAACCTCAATCTCCGCAGATGTCTGCAACATATTCCACCTCCATACAAACCTCATTTTAAAAAACTATCAACAAACTGTCAAGTAAAAGAAATAGCTATGCCTACTTCAGCTTAAATCTGCTTAGGTTAAACCTAGGAGTTTACGACTCATTGTTGAAAAACCTCAATTCCCTAATTCTTCAAAAGCTAAATAAAAGAAGTGCTAATTAGCACTAAGTGCTAATTAGCACTATTAGTTTTTTGTTAACAAACAAGTTAACATAATTTTTAAAAATATAAAATAAAGAGGGCGTGAGCCCTCTTGTAAAATAGAATTACTTAACTGTATAAGTTGAGAAATCGTTCAAAGAGACACTAGCATTCCAAGCCGGCGGTAATGGACCATCAGTACCACCATTACCATTAGTAAACGGAATAGCACCATACGCCGTAGCGTTAATATCCGTACCAGTGTAGAAACCTAAAATCCTAATTGTATTATTAACTGTTAAACCTAACTGACTAAGAGGAATAGCTAGTTCAACAAACCTATTACCTGCATCAACCCCTATATTCGTAATAGGTACAGTAGTAGGAGTGTCATCAGCAAA
The DNA here is from genome assembly GCA_028276145.1 of Spirochaetota bacterium. Taxonomy (GTDB): domain Bacteria; phylum Spirochaetota; class Brevinematia; order DTOW01; family DTOW01; genus JAPYWX01. Next base: position 7,399 of record JAPYWX010000055.1, on the reverse strand, counting down.
AATTATTAGGTTACTGCTACCAACAAAACCATTAGCTGGAGCGTTAAAGAAGAGAACCACATCGTAAGCAAACCCACCGGTCAAAGTTATATTACTCTTCGTAAAACCACCTAAACCCAATAAATTAGTTTTGTTGTAACTATAAGAAGGTAAATCTATAAGGAAATAAATATTATTCCCATAACCACCAGCATTATTAAGTGTCTCAAAGGCTACATAAAGGTTTTGAGAATCATTAGTAACATACAGCCCCAAAAACCCTCCAAAGTCCCATCCACGAGTTTCGGTACTAGTATTCGTAACGGGACCGGCAATCTTACAACTATACCACAAAGATTCCTTTGTGCCATCAATAGTTATATTGGTAGGAATACTATTTGTATTAGCAGGAATCAAAGCAAACAGATAAGTGCTATAAGTAGATGATACTGTAAGTCCTGATTGAGATAAGTCAAGCGAAATATTCTTTGGTGAACTTGAAAGGTTAGCAACAACCAAAATTGATTCGTTTGTACCTATCCTGATGTATGATACTACAGAATTGTCACTAGTACTTATGAGTTTGAAATCTCCCCTTCTGAGTGACGGATAAACCTTTCTTATTTTTATTAGCCTTTTGTACAAGTTTAGAAGAGAATTAGAATCACTCAACTGATAAGAAACATTGATAGGATCAGAGTTATTCGCTATACTAGTCCATGGTGTACCAGTTGTAAAGCCTGCTTTTGAAGTATTATCCCACTGCATTGGTGTTCTTTTGCCTAAATCTCCTCCTTGACTACCTTTACGCATACCAATTTCAGTACCATAGTAAACATACGGGGTACCCGGGAATGTAAGAAGCAAAACAGCGCCTAACTTCTGTTTATCAATGCTACCCCCAACCTCATCAGCAAACCTATTGCCATTGAAAAATATATCATCGTGATTATCCAGGAAAGGTGCAAAAAACTTCCATGGCACTGAAGAAGGCTTAGTATTAATCATATTTACAAGGCTAGAGTTATTTTCATTACTTATTGAACCAGCAATACTATATGCAAAGTCAAAATTGAAACAAGATGTTAGAGTACCATAGTACCCACTAACTACTCCATTATTCACCCACACCTCACCGACAGTATAGAAGTCAGGTTTTATACTTCTAAGGTAGTTATTGTATGCTGTCCAGAACTGTTTCGTAGGTGGTGTATCAGCTTGATTTGGGTATGGTCCTGTCTCTATTAAGTACCTAGCAGCATCAAGCCTATAGCCATCAACATACTTGTATACCCAGTTAGAAGCAATCTTTAATATTTCATTTGAAACTGATGGATTGAAGTAATTCAAGTCAGGCATACCACCGTAACCAAAAGCCAAATAATAGTACATACCCCTAGTACTATTCCATATCCAAACATCATTAGCACTACCCCCTCCCCAAGGATACTGCCACCCACTAGGGATAGTATTAGTCCAAACATACCAATTACCTCTACCATTTGCATTATTCTTAGAATCAACAAACCAAGGATGTTGGTCACTTGTATGATTGATTACCATATCAAGAATTGTCTTCACTTTTTTGTTTCTGGCATCAGTAATATAGTTATTGAAAGCAGTCATACCGCCATAATCATATTCAATTGAATAGTAATCCTTTATATCATAACCATGATAAGAAGGAGATTCAAATATAGGTAGTAGCCAAATAGCATTGAAACCTATGTTTGTAATGTAATCAAGCTTCTGTCTGAGTCCATTCAAATCACCTATACCATTCCCATCTGAGTCAAAAAAGCTCCTAACGAAAACTTGGTAAACAATAGCATCAAGATACCAATCAGAGCTTGTATCAATTGCACCTGACTTACCTAGATTAGAAATCAATATAACTTTGAATTCATAAGGCTGAAGTGAGACAGGAAAGCTAGTATAATTAGCAGAAGAAAGGTTCGTATACGGAACAACCACCCCATCATAAGAAGTTGGCATAACAAAAGGCACACTTGGAGGCGATGGCGTAATAATTGTTGTATTTGCATTCGTCGAAGTAGTGTTAGTAGTGGTTGCCGTACTCGCGCTAGTAGTGCTAGATGTTGTATTGCTTACAGGTTTAATTGAACATGAGTAAGCAAAAATCAAAGTAAAGAGAATAAGGGTAATAGACACCATTCTTTTCATAATCTTACCTCCATTGGTATTATAATAACAAAACTTTTGAAAAATTTCAAAACATCAAAATCTGCTTTGCTGATTAGCATATTCAAGATTAAACGAATGAGAAGGCAAAAAAGCGACAATAGAGGTTTTACCTCCTTCTATAAAGCACCAATTCGGTAAATTTGAATAAATGTCACTTAAATAGTTATTATGAACTTGGTAGAGAATTTTAGGAGGGATGTATGAGAAAATTTTTAGCGTTAATTTTACTAGCAGTAGTTAGTAACTTCTCTTTCGCTTTAACAAGTTTATTTATTTACAAAGACCTAGCGGTCTTTGAATCGGAAGTAACAAATGAAAAAATACCGATACCATTATCGGCATACGACATAAAGGTATTTCCAGAAAGCATATTAATAATTGATGAAAACGAAACTAACTACTGTGTAGACAAAGAACTGAATGTGAAATACATTTCAACCTCAAACGAAATAGTATCACTAAGTAACAAAATATCCTCAATCCTTAATGAACTATCAATATACTCAAACAAAATGAATATTTTTCTTGAGATATCGAAATCAGCTCAAACGCCAAAAGACATTAATTTTATCCTAAGCAATATTGAAGCAATACAGAGAGAAATGATTTCTATGAAAACCAAGTTAGAAGAGATATCAAAAGATTTACAAACCAAACTAAAAGAGTTTGAAAGGCTAGAACAAAAAGTAAAAGATAAGACTTTTTACTTCAAGGAACTAACATTTTCAGGTAGACCTCAGAAAATATCGTACAAAATCAACGCCAACTGGTCACTCAAGTACTCAATAAATGCAAATGAAAACTCAGGTAATCTAAATGTTAAGGTTAATTTACCTCGAGGAACACTTATAAAAGTAAACGACATCACAATAACAACATCAGAGTATACACCTGAAATGGTGAACCCCAACCTACCCAAAATTATTGCTTACCTAAGAGAAAAAGAGGAATTTACTCTATACCCGAAAGTACTAAAATCATATGCCAAAACAAAAATAGAGGAAGAAGAAGAAGAAATTCATGAAGAAGAAGAAGAAAATCTACCACAACCCAACGAAATACCATCGTACAACATAACATGGAACATAAAAGGAAATTTCATAATAACAAATTCCCAAGATTTAGAACTTAGCAAGCTAAACATATCCGTATCAAGAAAGTTTTTTGCCATACCATCAAAGTACAAAAGTGGAATTCTAGTGATTGAGATATCCAATACTTCACCTATTACGCTTCTACCTGGGGAAATTGAATTAAACATTGATAACAAAACAACCAAAGGTCTATTTCTAAGTGAAACCCTACCACAAAACGGAACATTCAAAACTGAAGGCATACCAATAGAAGAAATAATCGTTAAGAAAGAAACCTTACAAGACAGGACAGAAAACCCCGGCCTATTCGGAGGCAATATAAAGAACATAAAAACATTCAAAAACAAAGTAAAAAATTCAACTTCAAAAGAAGTAACAATTCAAATACTTGAAAGAATACCAATACCTTCAGATAACAGGATAAACATAAACATAACTTCCATAACACCAAAACCAGACCAAGAAATTAACTCAATAAAAACGAATAGCGTATTCTCATGGACAGCAAACCTAAAGCCCGGAGAAGAAAAAGAATTTACATACTCATACACAATTGAGTATCCTAAAGACTTAATATACTATGAAAAAGAAGAGTAATAATAAGTGCTATGAAGCACGGTGTGCTATGAAGCACGGTGTACCATGAAGCACGCGTTAATTAAGCAGGTGCTATTAAGCACCCCACCCTTATTTTTTGTAGAGAGGTTTTCGCCTCTCTACACTTTCCAATGTTTAGTTAGCAGAGAAGTACTACTAAGCACTCGTTGGAAAACTTCGTTTTCCAACACCTTTTAGTTATTGAAGAGATTTCCAAGCACTTAAGAAAGTACTATTTAGCAGTAAGTACTATTAAGCACACCACCTTTAGTAGTCCCTCCCTATTTGACTAAGAGAGGCTCCGACTCTCTCAACTCTTCAGAATATATGATTAAGAAAGTGCTATTAAGCACAATGTGCTATTAAGCACTTAATTAAAAGTGCTATTGAGCATTATTTTGGTAGCCCCACCCACTCCAAAATTCTAAGGGAGGCTAACACCTCCCTTAACCCTAAAAGGAAGTAGTATTAATCACAAGTGCTATTGAGCACTTAATTAAGAAATCTCTCAAAAAACAAAAATATAAAAAATTACAGTAACTAATACACTTACGACTATAGCGAAAGTGAGAGAAGCGATTATACCTTTTGTAGCTGCCACCGGAACAAGGTTTTTACTTGAAGTTTTGAATCCGTGATAACTCGCTATACTAGGCAAAAAGAGAGCTGAAACGACACCTTTGGTAAAAACAAGAAGCAAATCAGCAATACTAACCTTTGAAAAAGTAGCCTCAAGCAAATCACTAACATCAGTGCTACTAAAAAGAACCATACTAGTTGGACCAAGGAAAAGTATGATGAAAGCTCCAATTATTAGAAGCAAAATCGTAGAAATAACCATACCAACGATTCTAGGAAGAACTAAAAAAAATAACGGGTCTATACCCATCGATACAAAAATATCAAACTCCTTATTAACAGTCATATTTCCTATCTCAACGGCTATGGCAGAAACTGACCTAGCAATAATAATTACAATTACAATTATTGGCAACAACTCCCTAAATATGACAATTATAAATATGCTAGCAACAACATCCTTAGAAACCAAGCCCTCTAAGCTCACAAAAAGTACGAAGGATGTTATCGCACCAACAAGTATTAAAACAAAAAACACATTCTTAATACTTTGGTAAGCGGTGAAAAATACCTGTTTAACAGTAGTTACATAAAACAACCTCCACTGATTGAAACTATGCTTTCTGAATACTTCAAAAAAACTGTACACAGTAAGAGAAATTACACCACCGTAATAATCAAGCTTCTGTAAAAAATTTTTACCAACTGCCCCCAAAAACTCTATCATACCCCGCTCTTAAAAACTTCTATCAATGCTTTCAAAATAGCTTCTTCGCCTAAGCTATAGTTATCCCTAACAGCTCTGTGAACCCCAACAACAAACTTCCTTAACCTAACTAACCAAGAAGAAACAACTTTATCAACGACATCTCCCCCAACATACCCCAAAGAATCAACAATTTTATCAACTTTATACTCCAAGTAATCCCTCCATATTTCCATTCCCTCACTACCTAAAATTTCATTAAGGACATCATCTCTCAAAACAGCTTCTACTATGTAAGATTTGATATTCTCCCTATCCACCAACAGAATTATTAACAAAAAACAACCTTATTGAAAAATTCAATAGGTAAGGTTCCCTTTGAACTTAATTGAAATAATAAGAATTTAAAAAAAGGTGCTACTAAGCACCTTTTTTTGTTGAAAAGATGTACAACACCAGCTCACAAAAAAGATGTTAGAAAGCAAATCTCTCTACCCTTCTTTCTTCCACTCCTCTATTTTCTTTTCAAGTTTCTCTACCGAGAAGTACGGCTCGAGAACTCCATCAACCATTGCAGCAGGAGCAACACCGCAAGCACCGATACACCTAGCAGACATAAAGCTTATAAGGTTATCCGAAGTCGTCATACCAACATCAATACCATATTTTTCTTTCATATACTCAACAATTTTGTTAGATCCTTTCACATAGCAAGCTGTCCCTAAACACAAAAGTATGACATGCTTACCCTGCGGCTTTAACCTAAAGAAATGATAAAATGTAACAACTCCATAAACATATGACTTCGGCAAATCTAGCTTATTCGCAATAAACAACAAAACATCCTCAGTTAGAAAACCAAACAACTCCTGAGCTTTGTGAAGTATCTCTATCAAAGCATCTTTCCTATACTGATGAACCTTCATAAAAGCTTCTAAAATTTTCCACCTATTATCAACAGCCGCACCCTTAACCTCGTTAGCCATAACAACCTCCACAACATTCAGTTTCAAAAAAAACACCTTCCCTTTTCTACAAAATGTTTATATACTACTAGATTAGTAAGATTTATTAAGAGGCTTCACCTCCTGACAATTCGAAGTAATCGAATAACAAGTGATTTAATCACTAAGTGATTTAATCACTAAGTGATCTAATCACTCTAAAATCCACGCCCCATATTGCTATTTTATCGTAGAGACTTATCATTTTGCCAAAAACAACAATCTCGTCACTTGTAGGAACGTATTTATCCTCTTTTGTTACAACTGGCAAGGTAATGCTATTGTTAACCTTGATATAGTACAATCTGTACCTTTTGCCAGTTTTGGAATAAACAAAAAGCTCGGAATCATCTAATTTTCCAGAAACAGCAACAATGTTTACCCTCATAGTCGCCCCTATTTTTATTAAACAACAAAAATGGTAAATTTATTACTAAATCCCCTCGAAGACTCTTATACCACCAACAGCATCAAAAAAAGGCAAAAAGATTCTCAATTTATCTGTGTAAGGAACAATATTTATGTATCTTAACACATTATACCAGCTACCGACATCGCCAATATTCTGATTTCTCTTTAAGCTGATTCCCTCAAAGTACAGCAACTTAAGGTTAGAAGTAGAGTCAGACGGAAAAAATTCAGAAAAAGTAAAAACGATACCACTAGCATACCTTGAAGAAGAAATACCGAAAACCTCCCCACTACTAGTAAAGCTAAAATTTGTAATCAAATTATTATTTGATAGAATAAAAATACTAACTCTATTTGTTCCACCGACACCTAGGTAACTATACTCACCAGCTCTAGAAATACTCACATACTCAGGTTCAAAAATCAGATTAGTCTCAAAAACCTCTATGTAATAATTACTTCCACATTCATATAGTTCAACAGCATTAGCATTCGTTTTAATAACTGCAATTCTAAATCTTTCATCAAGGTTATATTTTTCTGTAGCAATAGAAGAAACATTCACAATGTTTGAAATAATGAAGTTTGTTCTTCTGTTAGTTATGTCACTAACAACTATGTTCCAGTTAGTATGTAACCTAATCAAATACAAATCATTAGATGTTCTTGAAACTTCAAAGTCATAAACTCCCGTTATTGTCCTCAAAGTACTAGAAAGATTATTACTAACTTCGTTCGTTCTAATGTAAAGTGAATAACTATCATTAAGGTGAGAAACAAATAAAACATTTGACACCGTTATAGCTCTTATTTTCCTATCAACA
>JAPYWX010000143.1 GCA_028276145.1 Spirochaetota bacterium | reverse complement strand
TACACAGTATATTCCCTGCTAATGCTAGTATAGTTGATAGTAGTGCCCAAGATCGTATAACTGCTATAACTAATAAATCTCCTAATATAGTCCTACCATAGGGATAAACTTTTCAGGGAGCCCGGGAGGGCTCCCTTTTTTTATTTTCTAGATTATTCCTTTCATCAACCTGCTGATTGCCTTTACGGTTTGCGTTTGCTTATTTACCTTTTTGTTGGTTGATCGTGTTTTTTATTGGTTGCTGTTTTTGTTGTTTTATTGTAGAGACAACTTACCGGTTGCCTTTACAATGTGTTTTTTTGTATTCGTTGTTATCGTTGTTGGGACAACCGGTTGGTTGTCCATTTATGTAACCGGCTGATTGCCCCTGCCAGTTGTTTTTCTTTGGGCAACCTATTGATTGTTCCTTCAGTCAACCTGCTGGTTGCCTCAACAAAAAATCATCATTGGTATAACACCTCCGGTAACAGTCCAAACGATGATGTGAATGTAGTTATGCATTATAGCGAATAGCATCTTGTGCTTAATAATACTTCTAAGGTTAAGGGATACGAGACATCCTTCTTATAAGTATTCGAGTGCTTATTAGCACTTGTACTTGATAGTACGAGTGCTTAATAGCACTGGTGCTTAATAGTACTTGTGCCTAAGGCACTTGTGTCTAAGACACTCTTTTATTTCTAGAAAGTGAAGAGATGCGAGACATCTCTATAATCATAATAGCACTATTATAAGGAGAGGCATTAGCCGGAGGCACTAGCCTCCTGGAATTTCTTGACAACGTTTAGCATTATTTTGATAATCTAGAAGGTTTGATAGGGGGTGTGTATGAAGGTTTATGATACTAGGGATATAATAAACATTGCTTTGATTGGTGAGCACAGAAGTGGTAAGACATCATTTCTTGAGAGCGTTTTCTTCGTTGCTGGTGCTATAAATGAGAAAGGTAGTGTAGAGGCTGGAAATACTGTCTGTGATTTTGACCCTGAGGAAATAAAAAGGAAGATGACAATAAGAAGCACTGTTTCATCAATTGAGTTTGGCGGTAAAAAGCTAAATTTCATTGACACCCCCGGGTTCGTTGACTTCATTGGCGAAATGGAAATGGCTCTAGAGGTTGTTGAGAATATTATCCTTGTCGTTGACATAGATAGGGAAATGACACCTGAGACGGATAGAATATGGCACGCTACTGATGAACTGCACCTAGCAAAAGCTATAATAGTCAACAAAACTGATTTGAACCCCACAAAATATAGACAAGTCATTGAAGATTTGAAGGCTAAGATAGGTAAGTATGTTGTGCCTGTTGAGATACCTTATGTCAAGGATGGAAGTTTTGCGGGTACTATTGATATAATACATGAAGTATTAATCGTTTACGAAAACAATGGTAAATCATATAAGAAACTGACTATACCTGATGAGTACAAAGAGATAGTTAGAAACTACAGAGATGAAATGTTTGAAGATATTTCAGATATTGATGAAGCATTCATGGAGAAGTATCTAGCAGGTGAGGAAATTTCACTTGATGAGATAATAAAAGGATTCAGAGACTGCATAACCAAAGGCAAAATCATACCTGTTTTTTTCGTTTCTTCACTGACAAACGTAGGTGTTTTGAATGCTCTTGAGATAATCACTGAAGAGTTCCCTTCACTTGAGGGGCATCAGGATGTAGTGTTCATAAGGGATGGTAAAGAAGTTGGCTTGGATGGTGTTAAAGACATAACAGTAGTTACTCCTTTCAAGATTAGGATAGACCCATACACTGGTAAAGTTATTTATTTGAAGGTTTGGAGTGGTATTGTGAAGCCGGGAATGGAATTTTACGTTGTTGATACCAGTAGTTCAGTTAAATTCCAGCACCTTTACACAAGTTTTGGTAAAAACTTAGAAGAAATACCTGAAGTTAGAGCAGGTGATATATTCGTTGTCACGAAAGTTGAAGGGTTAAGGATTGGTTATACTTTAGCATCACCTAAAGGTGATGTTAGATTAAAACATATTTCTTTGCCTTCTCCGATATTCTTTGTTGCTGTACATGGTAAGAACAGAGGTGACGAAGATAAGTTAGCCGAGTTACTCAATAGATTTGCAGAAGAAGACCCGTCGTTTATTGTTAAGTTTAACGATTTTTCAAAGGAATTAGAAGTTCATTGTCAAGGTGAAAATCAATTTAACATATACACTGAGATACTCAAAGATAGATATAAGATTGAGTTTACGACGGATGTACCGAAGATACCTTACAAGGAAACTATAACGAAGAAGGTTGAGGCTCACTATAAGCACAAGAAGCAGACAGGTGGACATGGTCAATACGGTGAAGTTTACATAAGAGTTGAGCCACTAGAGAGAGGTAAAGGGTTTGAGTTCGTTGATGAGATAAGAGGGGGACACATACCTAAGCAGTTCATACCTTCAGTTGAGAAGGGAGTGCTGAGTGCTATGGAGGAGGGTGTTTTAGGTAAGTATCCGGTTACAGATGTTAAGGTAACACTTTATGAAGGGTCGTATCATGAAGTTGATTCATCGGATATATCGTTCCAGATAGCAGGTTGGCATGCTATGAAGATAGCACTTGAGCAGGGAGCACCGGCAATTCTTGAGCCTATAATGGAAGTAAACATATTCGTTTACGAGGAACATCTGGGTGCCATAACCGAAGACCTCAACAGTAGAAGAGGCAGTATAGTAAGTATTGATAGAAAAGAAGATGGTACAGTGGTTATTACGGCTTATGTTCCTATGGCTGAAATGATGAAATATTCCTACGCCCTAAGCTCAATCACAAAAGGTACCGGTAGGTTTACTATGAAACTGTCACATTATGATTTCTTACCTGAAAGGTTCAAGGATGAGGTGGCTTCTATAGGTAAGAAGATAAAAGAGAAGCTACAGAGTTCTTAGTAGTTATTTCCTTAGGAACCCAAGTAAATATTCATCAATCGGTGAAGATGCTTCGGCAAGTATTTTTTCTGACGGTAGTCCGGCTATGTATCCTAGCCTACCGGCTTCTACAGCTTTTGAGAAAGCTATAGCGATGTTTACAGGGTCTTTAGCTGTGGCTATTGCTGTGTTGACGAGTACGGCATCTACTCCTAATTCCATTGCTTCGGCTGCGTGCGATGGCTTACCTATTCCAGCATCTACGATTATTGGTAGGTCTATTTCGTTTCTTAGCATTTCAATGAAGTACTTTGCTACTAAACCTTTGTTAGTTCCGATTGGTGCACCTAGCGGCATTATACACACTGCACCGGCTTTTACCATCTCTTTGGCTGCTACAAGGTCGGGCATCATGTAAGGGAAAGGTTTGAAACCTTCGTTTGCCAATAGTTCACAGGCTTTTATTACTTCTCTATTATCTGGCATCAGATACTTTGTATCTGGTATGATCTCTATTTTTATTAGGTCACTACCTGTTAGCTCTCTACCAATTTTAGCTATTTTCAGTGCTTCTTCTGCGTTCCTCGCTCCTGATGTGTTAACAAGAATTTTTGTGCCTTTTGGAATATAGTCTATAAGGGGTTTTTGAATTCCGTCTCTTGCTCTTCTTATTGCTACGGTCACCATGTCAATTTTTGCTTTTTCTATTATCTCAGGTATCAGGTCATAAGATGAGAATTTACCTGTTCCTACAATTAGCCTGTTTTTTATTTCAACTCCACCAATGACTAAAATATCGTTTTCCATTTTAGCCTCCTCCCATCATTGTTATTATCTCTACTTCATCACCTTCTTTCAGAATTACTTCTGAAATTTTGCTTTTTGGAATGACATCTTCATTAACTATTGCAACATACTTTGTTGAGTCAAAGTTTTTCATTTTCATTAGTTCAAGCACAGAAATATTGTCGTTGACCTCTATTTCACTGCCATTCAGTTTAATTTTCATTGATATGGAAATTTAAAAATTTCTTTCCCAAAATTCAAGATTTCGTGTGTGCTTCATAGCACTGTGTGCTAAATAGCACATCGTGCTTAAAGCACTTTGTGCTAAAAGCACTTCTCTATTAGGGTTAAGGGAGGCGATAGCCTCCCTTAGAATTTTAAGGGTGGGTGGGGCTACTAAAAGTAATGTGCTTAATAGCACTTTGTGCTTATAGCACTTTGTGTTTAAAGCACCTTGTGCTTAAAGCACTTTACTTAATAGCTAAGAGGTGTTTGAAAGCTGAGTTTTCCAACTAGTGCTTTTTAACACTT